>JALDXM010000065.1:0-8547 GCA_032155085.1 Actinomycetota bacterium
GAGAGATATCGGGCGGAGATGATCAGATATGCCGCCCAGAAATACGGCGCCGACCGGGTGGCGCAGATCGTCACTTTCTCGACCATCAAGGGCAAGCAGGCCCTCCGGGACGCCGCCCGTGTCCTGGGTCATCCCTACGGGGTGGGGGACCGGGTAGCTAAGGCGATGCCGCCGGCGATCCTGGGCCGGGAGGCGACACTGGAACAGGTGCTCGAGCCACCTCCGTCCGATGCCGACTCGACGGTCAAGGACTGGTACTCCAACGCCCAGGGCCTGAGAGATCTATACGACGCCGATCCGGCGGTGCGTGAGACGGTTGACGCCGCCCGAGGTCTCGAAGGGCTTCGCCGTCAGGACTCGATACACGCCGCGGCGGTCGTGATCGCCCCGGAGCCTTTGATCAACATCGTCCCGATCCAGCAGAAGGGCGAGGGCGCCGAAGTCGTCACCCAGTACGAGATGTATGGGGTTGAGTCCCTCGGATTGCTCAAGATGGACTTCCTGGGTCTTCGCAACCTGTCGATCATCGAGCGTTGTCTCGAACTGGTCGAGGAGACCACCGGAGAGCGCCTCGACATCGATTCGGTGCCGCTCGACGACCCCAAGACCTTCGAGTTGCTGCAGTCGGGAGACACGGTCGGTGTGTTCCAGCTGGAGGGCAATGCGATGCGATCCCTGATTCGCTCGCTCAAGCCCGACTCATTCAACGACGTAATCGCCCTTGTCGCCCTCTACCGCCCCGGGCCGATGGGGGCGAACATGCACACGCTCTACGCCGACCGGAAGAACGGGCGGGCGCCGATAGAGGAGTTGCACCCCGCGGTCACCGATCGCCTCGCCGACACCTATCAGATCATGGTGTATCAGGAGCAGGTGATGCAGGTGGCACAGGCCGTCGCCGGCTACTCGATGTCCGATGCCGAGGCGCTGCGCCGGGCCATGGGCAAGAAAATCAAGTCGGTGATGAAGGCAGAGGAGGACAAGTTCATCGCCGGCTGTGTGGCCCAGGGCTACACCGAGGAGGTGGGGAGGGAGATCTTCGGTCTGATCGAGCACTTCGCTGGATACGGCTTCGCCAAGTCGCACTCGGCCGCCTACGGGATGGTGGCCTATCAGACGGCTTATCTAAAGGCACACCACCCGGCCGAGTACATGGCCTCACTGCTCACCGCGACCAAGCGGGACAAGGATCGGACCGCCGTCTACCTCAACCATTGCCGTCAGATGGGGATCGAGGTGCTGGTCCCCGACGTGAACGAATCGGACTCCGATTTCACGGTGAGGGATGGCAGGATCCGCTTCGGGCTTTCGGCGGTTCGCAACGTGGGCGAGGGCGTTGTGGACAGAATCGTCGCCGCCCGCAAAGACGGGCTCTTCGAGTCATTCCACGATTTCGTCGATCGAGTCGATGTGACTGCTCTCAACAAGCGGACGGTCGAGTCCCTGATCAAGGCCGGGGCTTTCGATGCGCTGGGCTACCCCCGTAAGGGGCTAGCGGTCGTCTTCGAGCAGATCCTCGACGGCACGCTGGAGCGTCGCCGAAATGAGGACATGGGCCAGTTCAGTCTGTTCGCCGGCGACCCGGCCGCGGTGTCGCAGGGAAGGATCGATGTGCCCGACCTGGTCTGGCCGCAGAAGATCGGTCTTGGCTTCGAGAAGGAGATGCTCGGGCTGTATGTGTCCGATCATCCCCTGTTGGCGGTGGGACAATCGCTGGCGGCTACCACCACGACGACAATTCGTGAGCTGGACGAGATGGCCGACAAGACGAGCATCACGGTGGGAGGCTTGGTGGCCGGGATCACGCGACGCTGGACACGCAATGGCGACCCGATGATCTTCTTTCAACTCGAGGACATGGAGGGCTCGGTGGAGGTTGTCGCCTTCCCACGAACGGTCAACGACTACGGGCACATTGTGGTCGAGGACGCAGTAGTGATCGTGGGCGGGAGCCTCGACCATCGTGGGGACGAGGTCAAGGTGATGGCTCGAGAGATCAAGGAGCTCGAGATCCGTGACGACTCGACGGTGCGTCTCAAGACACCAGCCGCCACGCTCACCCCCGAGATGGTGGCCCGGCTCAAGGCGATTCTGTCCAACCATCCCGGGCCGGCTCCGGTCTATCTCAACATGATCAGCGACCAGGGGGTCAAAGTGCTCAAGCTGAGCGATGATCATCGTGTTGAGCCACGAACAGCCCTCTTCGCCGAGCTGAAGGAGCTGCTGGGGCCCAGCGCCATCCTCTAGCGACAGACGGTTAGGGAAGGCGCGGCCAGATCTCCCGTTGTGCCACCTGGGCCAGGGTCACTGCACGACCGTGCTTGCGCCCTATCGCGTAGGCGGCGACAGCAGCCGTGACCGCCGCCGTGCTAACCGCTCCAACCGCGAGCGCCCGCTTGGTCTTTCGGGCGAAAATCACGACCGGCCATCCTCGATCGTGGGCCACGGCGTCCAGCTCCGAATCGGGATTGACCGCGACGGGGTGGCCCACGGCCTCCATCATCGGGAGGTCCGAGATCGAGTCCGAATACGCGTAGCTCCGCTCGAGGTCGTAGCCCCTGTCGGAGGAGATCTTCTCGATTGCGTCGACCTTGCCCGCTCCATAGACGAAAGGCCCGTCTAGCTCACCGGTGTAGTGACCGGCGACCACTCGACCTCTTGTACCGATCGCCCCGGTCATGCCCAGAGACCGGGCGAGGGGTTCGACGATCTCGTGTGGTGCCGCCGAGACGATCCAGGTGTCGCGACCCGACTCATGGTGGAGATTGATCAGCTTGCGGGACTCGGGGCGGACCCTGGCTACCAGCTTGGGGAGGACCGAAGCCCCGACCATCTCGAGGGCCTGGACGGACGAGCCGGCGATGCGGTTGAGAAAGTCGCCGCGGACCTCCTCGGACGCGTCTCCCTTGTCACCCATCAGGCGAAAGCTCAATGCAGATGTGGTCCAGCGGACGATGTCCGTGTTGGAGGCGAGGCCTTGCCGCCAGGCCTCGACGCCGAGCGGGAACGCAGAAGCGCCGGAGATCAGGGTCCGGTCGAGATCGAAGAACGCAGCGGAGTTCGCCATGTGCTCAGGATATGCCCACCTCGGCCCAAGGCAACTGGCTCGCCTCCTCGACGAGGCCCGCCAGTCCATCCAGGTCTGTGGGGGGATGCGGTGACCAGGGGATAGTGGCGATGTGTGCCCCGTAGCGCGCGGAGAACTCCTCGCGGCTGTCCCGCTGCCGAACGGTCTCGGCGCTCCACCGAGCGAGGTTCTGCTCCAGCGCTGGAGAGATCCCTGGTGGGGCCTTGGCGTCGGCCCATTCTTCGGGAAGGATCCGGTTGAAGATGACCGCGGCCGGGCTCGAAGCCAGGCCGGGGAGGTCCCGATAGAACCTGATTGCCTCCCGGACCGGTGCAGGGTCAGAAGTAGTGACCACCAAAATCGAGGCAGAAGACAGGACTCGCTCTATCTCCCTTCCCCGTTGCGCCACGCCGTCATAGGTGCTTCGCAAGTCGAGGAGGAACTCGGCCACGCGTTCCAGGAGATCACTGCCCAGGACTGAGTCGGCCATCCTGAGAACTGGTCTTGCTGTGAATTGGTAAAGCGCCCTGCGGCCCGGGATCGGGCCACCGGTCAGCCACCTGAGCAGGCGGCCGCCCACGAGGTCAGCCATCTGCGCTGGGGCCGCGAAGAAGTCGATGCCCCCGCCTGAAGGAGGGGTGTCGACGATCACCAGGTCCCAAGCCATTGCCTGCACGAAGGTCGCTGCTTGATCCGCCGCGGCATAGGCCTGTGAGGCCGGGAAATGCTCCGAGGCTGCCCGGAAGAACTCATTGTCTGCGAGCCGCGAGGCCACCTCGGGGTCGGCGTGGCGCATCGCGACCGCCCTCCAGGAAGCTGAAGCATCGAGCATCGCGGCCCATAGGTCGGGCTCATCCCCGTGGGGCTGTGGCTCATTGCCCAGCTCCTCGACCCCGAGGGCGGTGGCCAACCGTCGTGCCGGGTCCACTGTCACCACGAGCGTCCTCAGCCCGCTTCGGGCCGCCTTGACTCCGATCGCCGCAGCCACCGTGGTCTTGCCCACCCCTCCGGCACCGGTGATGAGGATGGTCCGTGTCATGCCGTCAGCTCGAACTCGTCGGCCATGCGGGCAGCGACTTCCCCAGGAGTGAAGAGGCCGTGCAGATAGGGGAGATTCTGAGCTGGAGAGAGCCGTTCCAGCCAACTCTGTTGCTCGTCCCACAGAGAGCGATGGAGCCGCGCTGCGTCCCCGACGGGCCCCGGAGGCGTGTCTGGGTCGGTCAGCTCCTCGAGCACCCGATTCGCCACCACCGTGGGTGGGGCGACCAGGTCTTCCTTGGCAAGCCACGTCAGCGTTTCTTCGGTCTCGGTGACTGGGAGCTCTTCAGGCAAGGAGACCATCACCAACTCGGTCAGGCTTGGGTCGTGGAGGATCTCCCTCATCACCTCTGCTTGGACTCTGATCCGCCCGGAGGGGACCAACTCGGAGATCGTTACGGGAGCGCGCAGGTACGAGCCGATCTGGCCGGTGGGAGGGGCATCTGCGATGACGACGTCCCAGCGGTCCTCACGCACCTCCCAGATCGCCTTGCCGATGGTGATGATCTCCCGGATCCCGGGGGCGGTCGTGGCAAGGGCGTCGAAGGCACGGGCCAGTGGGCCGAACCTGTTGAGGCCGCCTATGCCCAGCTGGATCGAGAGATACTCGAGAAGGGCATCGGAGCGGACCATTTGCATGGCGTGGAGGCCGGGTCTGATCTCGACGGGTTCGAACGTCAGGGGACCGGTCCCGAAATGAGCGGACAAGCCGCCCGGTGAGCCCATTTCCATCGCCAACACCCTGAGACCGCGTCTTTGGGCAAGCAGGGCCAGGCCGGCGGTCACCGCAGACTTGCCCACACCCCCCTTGCCCGACACGACGACCAGGCGTTTCTCGAGCATGAGAAGCGTCTAGCCGCCCAGCGGTATGCGTAGGACCAACTCGCCGTCCTCCACACTCCAGGTAGCGCTTCCGATGAGGGCATAGTCGGTGTAATCGGTCTCGGCGCGCTCGACGAATAGACGGCGCTCCTCACCGGCAACTGGGGGAAGGGGCCGCTCTTTGACCGCGCTGGCACGTTCCTTGTAGCGGCGGATCATGGCGTCGACATCGAACTTGGCCATGGGAGGACGTTATACGTCGTACGTTCCAGGTCTAAGTTCGGGCGCCCTCACGGCGGCGCTCAGCCTTCCGTTCACTCTCCAGGCGTTCCAGGTCGACGTCGCTGTAGTCGACATGGGTCATCGCATCGGCCAGCAAGGTGTGTCCGGCCACGTTTCTGATGGCGTGGTGCATGTCGTGGGCCACCCGTCGGTAGGCAGGATGGCCGGCGGCCTGGCTGCGCAGCTCGATGAGGTGAAACGCCTGTCTGGGGTTCATCTCCATGACGAACCTCACGTTGTAGGCGAACGGGACGACGTACTGGGCGACATCCGGCCCCAGGTCTTCTCGAAGCTCCTCATAGAAACTGAGCGATTCGTCAATGATCCGCTCCCACTCCTCGGCGAGACCGAGCTGTTCGACTTCGACAGGGAGGTCGAAGCCCAGCCTGGTGGTGTAGCGCTGCCACTCGAACGTCATGAGCCGATGCCTCTGCAGATCGCGGAAAGCACCTATGTCACAGGTCACATCGAATCGGTACGTGGTCCGTTCCATGGGTCTGCCCGGCTTGTGCCGACGGTTCGCCCGGTCGCCTACCAATGACGAGATCACCTCTGCCCGCTCCGCATAGGTCATGTCCCGGGCGATCCGAAGCAGCTCCTCATCGGGCAGTTCCGACACCGCGTACAGGGCTGCTGCCGCGATTTTCACCTCCGCCTCCGGGTCCCAGTCGACCAGGGTCACCGATGGCCCGACATCCTGTGGGCCGGGAAGCTCGGAGGCATGTCCCTCCAGGTCCCGTCGCACCTCCTCGAGATACCGCGACCAGCGAACGCCACGGTCGTCTAGATCGACCCTGGTGAGGAATGAGGGGATGATCTTGCGCAGCTCTCCGAGCATCATCTCGCCGTAGTCCCGCACCTCACGCAGCGGGCTGGCCTGCATCCGGACCAGGGACATCTCATACGCCTGACCGGTGCCGTAGATCCCGACGTTGGACAGAGTGGACACCGGGAGGAGACCCCGGACCGTATCGCATGCCTTGGCCCGGATCGTCGCGTTCCACACGCCGGGCGAGTCCGATTCCTGGCGGGGGTGGAGCTGCTCGAAATGGGCGACCATCTGCGACACCATGCTCGAGTAGCCGTCGAAGACCTGATCCATGAAGGTCACGTACCGGGCGGCGTGCGCCGAGCCCTCGATTTCGGCGGGAACGTGGTAGCGGTACCGGCCCCCGAGCGGCGCGTCATACCGGATGTAGCGGGTCGACTGCTCGAGATAGGCGGCGAGGCGTCCCCACTCCAGGACCTTGGTCAACAGGTTGGACGCCTGCTCACAGGCGAGGTGGGCACCTCCGAGCTGGGCCACCGAATCGTCGCCATAATCGAAGAAGACCCGCTGATACAGCTGCTCCGCCTTCTTCGTGGCGATGAGCGGGTCGTCGTCGAGATCGCGGGCCAAGACTTCGATGCCGGACTCAGGATCGGCGACAAACTCATCGAGGAAGAGACGGCGCAGCGACTTCGCAGACCTCGAATAACGGGCGAAGAGCGCCCCTTTGACGACCTCGGGAAGGTTGACCAGGCCGAACACCGGGAGATCGAGATTGGTGAAGAACCGGCTGAGTACGGTCTTCTCCTCGGGGGTGAACTCCTCCTGGTGATACGAAGGCACGGGTCGTCGATTGTATGCCAGGAAATCTCGGGAGCCGGGTTACCGTTTTACCCCGTGGCTGTGTTCCTCGTCCGTCTCGGCGTCTTCCTGCTCTCGGCTGCCGCCATCGGCATCGCGCTCGTCCCGATTCTCGTCCTGATCGATCTTCTGGACGGTGGTACCGGGTGGGGGTTGTGCCCGCAGGGGATCGAGGCATGTCACAACCCGTACACAACCGCTGCCGAGTTCGGGATCATCCTCACCCTGGGTTTGTTCGTTGCTGTCCTCGGCATCCGTCTATTGATCAAGCTGGCCCGCCGCCTGCGCTCAGACGACTACCAGGTCAGTCAGTGAGCCGGCGTCACCGCCTCCGCCTCTAACGAGGCCTGGTCCGTCTGCTTGGTGACTACCAGGTAGATGGCCACGATGATCGCCCCAGCGCCGGCCCACCCGGCCAGGGTGAGACGCTCGCCGAGGACGACCCATGCCGTGGCCACTGCGAAGGCGGGCTCGGCCGCCAGGACAACGGCCGCTGTTGTCGCCCCCACCACCGTCTGCGCCCATATCTGGAGAACGAAGCACCCGGCGCTGGCCCCCAACCCGGTGATGAGGAGCGCTCCCCACACCGAGCTCGGCGGAAGCATCGGGCCTTCGATCAGGAACGCTGTCGGAAAAGCAAGGGCGGTGACGACCGTGAGCTGCACCGCAGTGAACGGCACGACGGGGTGGTGCCTGGCGAGCCGCGAGAGGACGACGATGTGGGCGGAGAAGGAGAACGCGCACGCAAGGGTGAGCAGGTCGCCACGACCCAGGCTGATGCCGTCGGCGCCGGTGATCAGGATGAGCCCGGCGAAGGAGAGGGCGGCGGCGATCACACTCCACCATCCGGGTGGCCTGCGGGCAAACAGCGCGGCGAGGAATGGAGTGATGACGACGTAGAGCCCCGTGATCAGCGCCGAGTTGCTGGCACTCGTCGTCGTCAAACCTGCCGTCTGAAAGGCATAACCGCAGAACAGGGCCAGTCCCGCCAGCGCTCCATGCCACCAAATTCGCTTCCCCCGAGGGAAGGCCAGCAGGGACAGGACGGCGGCGCCGAGCAGGAAACGCCAGGCGACGAAGGTGAGTGGTGGCACCTGCTCGACCGCCGACTTGACGACCACGAATGTCGCCCCGAACACGAAGGACGCAATGAGCAAGGCCAGGATGGCGCGGCTTCGGGTCGTCTTGAACATGAGCCGGGGAGAGTAGGACCGGGCTCTTCCTGACTCGGGGCATCGAATCGGGCCAATACGATGCGACACCCCATGCCACTTCCGAGAGCCGACGGATCGATTCCCACCAGGGCGGAGAAAGGCAAGGCGCGTTCCATCCTCAACAGACTGCGTCGGCGTTACCCCGAGATCGGCACAGCCCTGGACTACGAGTCGCCCTACCAACTGCTGGTGGTGACCGTGTTGTCGGCCCAGACGACTGACGAGAACGTCAACAAGGTTGCACCGATCCTGTTCGAGAGGTACCCGGAGGCAGGCGACCTGGCCGAGGCCGATCCGGAGGAAGTCGAGAAGATCGTCTACTCGACCGGGTTCTACCGCCAGAAGACCAAATCGATCATCAAGCTCGCGCAGGGCATCGAGGAGATATTCGGGGGCCAGGTCCCGATGGAGATGGACGAGCTGGTGAAGCTCCCGGGCGTCGGTCGGAAGCCAGCCAGCGTGCTCCTTGCCGAGGCCTGGGATGTCCCTGCGAT
>JALDXM010000066.1:0-8471 GCA_032155085.1 Actinomycetota bacterium
ACACTGGGGGGCCGGCATGAGCACTAGACGCGGCCCATCATCGGCAGTCACGTCGTTCGTGGTGGGGTCGAGGTACATGCCCGTGTACCTGGCGATCATCGTCCTGCTGGTGGTGGCCGCCATTTGGGCCCCAGCCACGCTGGCCTCCGCCGGGCTCGAGGCTATCGCCCCCCTCGGTACCTTCCTGGCCATAACCGCGCTGGGCCAGATGCTGGTCATCATGACCGGTGGGATCGATCTGAGCATCCCGGGCACTTTCCTCCTCGGTGGGCTTCTGGTGGTCGGTGTCGGGCAGCAGTCCGACACGAGGATCTGGGTGGCGCTGCTCACCGCAATCGGCGTCGCCGCTGTGATCGGCCTGGTCAACGGGATCCTGATTGGGGGCCTCAAGCTGAATGCCCTGATCGTGACCCTTGCGGTCGGCCAGGTGGTAGCCGGTGTGGCCAATCGCTACTACAACCAGGTGGCGATCCAGAAGCCGGTGCCTCCCGGTCTCTCCGATTGGGCCACCGCTGACCTTCTCGGGGTCACCCGGATCTTCTGGGTCGGCGTCGTGCTCACCCTTGCCCTGGTCGTCGTCTTCAGGTTCACCGGGGTGGGCCGACGGTTCCAGGTCGTGGGGGCCAACCCAGTGGCCTCCAATGTCCTCGGCCTCCGCGTGAACCTGAACCAGATGGCCGCCTACGTGGTCGCCGCCATCCTGTACGCCACGGCCGGAGCCCTGCTCGCCGCAGACATACGGGCTCCCGGCGTCACGGTCGGTGCTCCTTACCTGCTCGGCCCAATCGCCGCCGTCGTCATCGGCGGCGCCTCGTTGACAGGCGGGCTGGCCAGCCCGGTGTCGACCTGGGCGGCGGCGTTCTTCCTCGCCGGCCTCAATCAGATGATGCGGGTGATGGGCCTCCCCACCGCTCTCCAGTTCGTGGTGTTCGGGTTGGTGATCGTGGGCGGGATGCTGGTTTCGGGTGACCGCATCATCAAAGCGGTGGAACGGATTCTGCGCGACCGGTCGCGGCCGGGGCGGCGCAACGAAGGGAGTCTCGCCGTCGAAGGCGGCGAGCCGTGAGAGAAGGAGAGTCAGTGATCGAGGAGAAAAGCGGGAGCAGGAAACCAACGATTGGAGGAGGATGATGAAACCCAGGGCATTTGCTCTGATCGCCGTGTTGGCGCTCGTCATGGCCGCCTGTACGGGCGATGTGGCCGGGACCACGACAACGGCAGCACCAGAAGAGGAAGCCACTACGACGGCGGCTCCGGCGGAGGCGACCACCACGGCCGCGGCCGCCGAGGCGACCACGACCGCCGCTGCGGCCGAAGGCGCGTTGAGCGAGTATGGCGAGAGCACGGATGCAGATCCGGCCCTCGTCGAGAAGGCGCTCGGACCGGTGGGCGAAGTCCCGGACATCGTCTTGGCGTCGATCGCGCGCGCCGAGCAGGACCTCGACCAGGCCACCATCGACAAGGCGCTCGAGTGCTGGGCCGCGGTGGAGTGTGAGACGGGCACCGGCGGCGAGGTGATCATGGGCTACGCCGACGGCGGCGGGCTCAACGTATGGCGGCAGGTCACCCGAATGGAGGCGACACTCCAGGCGCTCAGCTATCCCGAGATTGGCACGATCGTCTACCGCGATGCCCAGTGGTCCACTGACCCGGCAGTCCCGATCGGCGACATCAACTACATGGTCGAGCGCGGGGTGACCTTCATCATCGGCTATCCCGACTGGGGATTGGCCCTGGGTGACGCCATCAAGGCCGCCGAAGCGGCCGGCATCCCCTACGTGCCCTATTCGGCCGGTTGGGTGGGCCTTCCCGGCCAGGACGGGGCACTCGTCCCTGGAACCGACTACCTGTCGATCGTTGGTGAGGATCTCTGCGCCCTCGGTGAGAGCTTTTCCCAGGTGATCAACGACGGGGTCGGCGAAGGTTCGATCGGAGTCCTCGGAGGGACACCCGGCAACGCTCTGTCGCTCGGCTGGCAGCAGTGCCACATCCCGTCGCTGGCGGACGGTATCGAGGTGGTCAACCCACCCGCCGACGAGAACTCGACAACAGGTGACACCTACTGGGCCAACGACATTGCAGCCGAGGTCGTCAGCGGCATGCTGTCGACCAATCCCGACATCGCCGGGTTCAGCTACGAGTACGCCGACGGGCTTGCTACTGCGCTGGCCGACGTCGAGATCGACACGATGACCCTGGCGATCCGCACCGACGAGCAGACGCTGTTCTGTGACTGGGTGGAGCGGAACAACCCGAACTATCGGATCTGGTACTCGGCGGGTGGCAACTTCCAGTCGCGGACCGCGGTGACGGCTCAGATGATGGCCATCGCGGGAGCCGAGATCCCGGCAGAGATCGTGGTCCCGCACGTGATGCGTGAGGTCACGGCCGCCGACTGCAACCCCGATCGGGTGACACCGACGGTGTCGAACACATCGCTGGTCCCGGATTCGGTACTGGCCTTGATGTACCCGGAAGGGTGAGTTGACCACTGGCAGTCCCGACGGAGGGCCGGCCGGCCCGGTCACCGTCCTCGAGCTGAGCCGGGTCTCCCGCCAATTCGGGGCGGTCCGGGCTCTGACCGATGTGAGCTTCGACTGTCGCGCCGGCGAGGTACATGCCCTCGTCGGCGAGAACGGGTCGGGGAAGTCGACTCTCCTCGGGATCGCCAGCGGGTTCGTAGAGCCGGACCGGGGATCGGTGACAATCGGGGGCAAACGCCTCCGCACCGATTCCCCGGCTCTGGCCCGCAAGCTGGGACTGGCCATGGCCTATCAGGACACCTCTCTCGTATTGGCCCAGCCGGTCAAGAACAACCTGTATCTGGCCGCCCCACCGGACGAGCGGCCGCCCTACTGGCGCCGTAAGAAATGGGCGCGTCGTCTGCTCGGGGAGTTCGACCTCGACATGGAGCTCTTCCCTGATGTCCCTGCCGGCTTTCTCACTCTGGCCGAGCGACAAATGTTCGAGGTGGCCAAGGCTCTGGTCTCCAATCCCAAGGTGCTGCTGCTAGACGAGCCCACCACCGCTCTTGGCCCCGATGAGGTCGAGGCTTTGCATCGAACGATCGCCGCCTGTCGGAAGAGAGGCGTAGGAGTGGTCTACGTGAGTCACCGTCTCCCCGAGGTCCTCGAGATCGCCGATCGGATCACGGTGCTCCGTGACGGCCGGGCCCAAGGCACCTTCGATGCGAGGACGACAACCGAGCACGACCTGGTGGATCTCATCGTCGGTCGTCCCTTCGAAGCGGCGTTCCCTCCATCGACGGCCGGAGACGGTGAGCGGCGCGAAGTCCTGGTGGTGGACGGCCTGCAAGGTCAGTCGTTTGGGCCAGTCACCTTCACTCTGGAGAGCGGGGAGGTGGTCGGCATCGCCGGTGCAGAAGGCAATGGTCAGCCCCAACTCTTCGACACCCTGGCAGGGAGGACGCCTCCCCGAGCCGGGCGCGTGGTTTGTGACGGGAAGGAGCTGACGCTGATCTCGACTCATGAGGCGGTCAAGTCCGGGATCATGCTCCTGGCCGGTGACCGGAAGCGAGAGGCGCTGATGCCTGTGCTCGGAGTCCGGGTCAACTCGACGGTCCAGTCCCTGCGCAAGTTCAGCCTCCTCGGCTTTCTCCGCAGGAGGGCGGAGCGCAGGGCTGTAGCGGATCTGGTCGAGGAGCTCGAGGTGCGAACGCCGTCGCTCGAGCAACCCGTCGAATTCCTCTCCGGAGGCAATCAGCAAAAGGTCTCGGTCGCCCGCACCTTCCTTCGCGAGCCACCCGTCATCCTGGCCTACGAGCCAACTCAAGGTGTCGATGTCGGCTCACGGTTCGACATCTATCAGGCCTTACGGATGCGGACCGACAACGGCGCCGCCCTGTTGGTCAAGTCCAGCGACCCCCTCGAGCTCGCAGGTCTATGCGACCGCGTCCTGGTCATGTCCCGCGGGACCATCGTCGAAGAGATCCCCGGTGACGAGTTGAACGAAACGAGAATCGTCGAGGCCATCGTCCGCGGTCCCGGGGTGTCACGATCGGGCCGCTCACCCTTCGGCGTCGCGATGCCCAAGGCACCAGTGAGCTCCGATACCTCATGACCAGCCAGTACACCGCCGAAGGCCCGGTCGACGCTGCTCGCCAATGGGTGCGCAAGGTCATCCGCAACGCCAGGGACAAGAACAAGTGGCGAAAGGTTGTGAAGGTCCGCCTGTGGATGCCGGTGGCGCTCCAGGTCCTGCTCATCGGGTTGGTCGTTTGGTACACCGACGTCCAGTTCCCCGGCTTCATCAACCGGACGAACACCGTCAATATCCTCTTGCTCGCCATCCCGCTGGCCATAGCCACGATGGCCCAGATTCATGCCCTCCTCGTGGGCTACCTCGACCTGTCGGTTGGGGCGATGATCAGCCTGGCGGTTGTCATCGCTTCGTTTCTGATCACCCCCGAGGCCTCGACCGGCTCGCAGCTCGCCGGGCTCGGTCTCATCTTCGCCTGTGCGCTCGCGCTCGGCCTGGTCAATGCCGCTCTGGTGCGCGGCGTGAAGATCCCTTCGATCATCGCCACTCTGGCGACGCTGAGCATCCTCGATGGCATCTCCTTGACATTCCGACCCACCCCCGGTGGGACCATCGATCCGGCGTTCACCTCACTTCTCCGAGGCGGTATCGGCCCGGTCCCGCTCGCGCTCATCCTCGTCGTTCTTGGAGCTGGCGCTCTCGATTTTTGGCTTCACTCGAGTGGATCCGGGCTGCAGGTGAGCGCGGTCGGACACGACGAGAGGTCGGCCAAGAGGGGAGGGGTCAGGACCAACTGGATCCGGGTCCGGGCCCTGATCCTCGCCTCGATCTTTGCCGCAGTGGCCGGCTTGTTCGTCATGACCCGATCCGGTGTTGGCAACGCCCAGATTGGCACCAGCTACGCCCTGAACAGCATCACCGCGGCCGTCCTGGGCGGCGCCGCCCTGACCGGTGGGCGTGCGACGTTCGTCGGGGGAACAGTCTCGTCGATCCTGCTCGCCGTAATCATCACCGTGCTGCCGTTTCACGGGCTCCCCCCGGATGTCGGTCCGATGGTCATAGGGGTGTTGGTCTTGATCGGCATCATCCTCTTCCAGGTCGGGGACATCAAAGAGCTGGTCAAGCGGAACTATCGGCGTGCTCGACGCCTGGTGATCGGCAGCCGGCCCCCCAAGGCAGCAGCGATGCCGCAGCTCTATCTCGCCGGCGAGGACTTCAGCGTCGTCCCCAACGGTCGCAAGCTCATCAAGGGCGGGATGGTCCTCAGTCTCGACCCAAAGATCGGCGACTTCGTTGTGGGAGACATTCTGATCGAGGACGACCGCATCCTCCAGGTAGGCCCGAACCTGGCCAACGGTGATGTGGAGACAATCGACGCCACCGGCATGATCGTCATGCCTGGTTTTGTCGACAGTCACCGCCACATCTGGGAGGGCCTGCTGCGCAACATCGGGACCGACGTCCCCCTCGAGGGGCGGACCAGCTACATCACCTTCGTGCTCCGGACGCTCGCCCCGGCCTACCGACCGGAGGACGCCTACGCCGGCAACCTCGTGAGCGCTCTCGGCGCCGTCGATGCAGGCATCACCACCTTGCTCGACTGGTCCCACATCCAGGCGTCGCCGGCGCATACCGATGCGGTGGTGCAGGCGCTGAAGGACTCAGGGATGCGAGCCGTGTTCGCCTACGGCTTCCCGTGGTGGGGTAAGTGGGAGGAGCGTCAGCCCAGCTGGTTCGTGCGCGCCGCGACCGAGCACTTCTCGTCGAAGGACCAGAAGCTCACCCTCGCGCTGGCCGCCCCCGGCCCCGAGTTCGTCGACTTCGAGGTGGCGCGGGATCATTGGAAGCTGGCCCGTGAGACGGATGCACGACTCACCGCACACGTTGGGGTCGGCACCTACGGCCAGGACGCCAAGGTCCAGGAGATGGGGGAGGCGGGTCTGCTCGGGCCCGACACCACCTACATCCACTGCACGACACTGAATGACACCGAGATCCAGATGATCGTGGACACCGGCGGCACCGTATCTCTGGCCACGCCGGTGGAGATGATGATGGGTCATGGCATGCCGCCGATCCAGAAGTTCCTGGACAGGGGCTTGCGACCCAGCCTGAGCGTGGACGTCGAAACCAACGTGCCCGCCGACATGTTCAACCAGATGCGCTCGATACTGACGCTGCAACGGGCATTGGCGGCAACTCAGGGCAAGGAACCGGTTTCGATGCGGGAGGTGCTGGAGTACGCCACGATCGAAGGAGCGCGGGCCAACGGGCTCGAGTCAAAGGTCGGCACCCTGACCCCGGGGAAACAGGCCGACGTGATCCTGCTTCGCACCGACCGGATGAACGTCACCCCTTTGAACGATCCGGTCACGGCGGTGGTCACTTCGATGGACACTGGGAACGTCGACACTGTGCTCATCGCCGGGAGGGTGATGAAGCAGGGCGGAAAGCTCCTCCACGTCGATTGGGACGCGGTGAAGCGGATGACCCTGGAGTCACGTGACTACGTCATCGAGAAGTCAGGCTTCAAGCTCCCCGGGATTTGACGTCAGCTCTCGAGCGGGATCAGCCAGACAGCTGACCCCGATCCAGTGGAGTCCAGCGACTCGACGAGGAGGGCGGGCCCGGATCCGGTTCTGACCAGGGCATAGGAGTGGATCCCACTACTGGACGGGAGATCCTCGGCACTCAACGCCACCTCGGCGCCGTCGCACATTGGATCCAGCGGGTCTCGGCCCGACACGACTCGAATCGGGGGCTCCTCTTCGCGGCCGACGATTCCGACGAAGGCGTGGAGCCAGTCCTCCTCCATGGGAAGGAGTCTTGGCATCCTGATCGAACTCACGTCTTCACAGTCCTCGGGTGACATCGTCGGCGCATCGGGCCGGACCCAGGAGATCCCATCATCGGACGTGGCGACACCGAGATGGGAGGTGTTTGGCTCAGCGTCGGAGGCTCCCTCGTAGAGCATCGACACACCGTCCTCGGTCACGGTCACGGTGGGGAAGTCGATCCACGCTCCGTCCCAGGCTCCCGGGCCCCCGACCTCGTAGACGGTTGTCACCTCACGCCAGGGCCCGATTGGTGAATCAGAGCTTGCACGCCACACGATCGGCGTCGATCCGGCCGCCGCGGGCACTCCGAAGCCGTACATGGCCCAGGAACCGTCGGGCATCTGGGTCACACTGGTGGGCATGGGCCCGGGAATCTGCAGGTCCAAGTCGAGCTCATCGACCATCGGATCGGAGGTCGTGACCTGGCTCTCGTCGTCGCCCCAGGTCATGACCATGACCTCGCCTTGATTGTCCCGGAACCCGATGATGTAGGCGTGCACGGCGTCTTCGAGGGACACGGCGGCCGAAACGAACAAGTAGTCAGCGCCCTCGACCGAGCCCTGGGGGATCAGCGGCTGGTCGGGAACCACACCCTGGAGTGGTGCGGGGGTCGTGGTGGTTGTGGTCGGCTCAACCGTGGTCGAGGTCTCAGCGCCAGGGCCGGCGCAGGCACCCACCAGCATCGATGCTGCGACGAGCCCGATCTTCTTCACCCGCCCATATCAGCAGGTTGTGACCTTCCATACCGTAAGCCTTGACTTACGGTAAGTAATCACTTACGATACGCGGGATGGTCGATGCACAGCTCGAGGCATTGTCGGTGGAGACGAGACGGGTGATCTACACGATGCTGCTCGAGCGGCCCCGTTCCGTCGGTGACATCGCCGACCACCTACCGGTGAGCCGTCCCGCGGTCTCCCAGCATCTCAAGGTGCTGCTCGCTGCCGACCTGGCTCAGGTCACCAATGTGGGCACCCGAAGGGTCTACGCGGCGAACCCGGCCGGGATGGCCGCCCTGCGCGACTGGATCGATCGGATGTGGGACATGGCGATGGGGAGCTTTGCCGACTTCGCCCGAAGAGAGATGGAGAAGGACATGAGTAGTAGTGACCGGCTCGAGCCTGTTGTCAAGGTCATGACGGTGCCGGGGAGCCCGACCGTGGTGTTCGAGCTCTTCACGGACAGGATGGCGGAATGGTGGCCACTCGACAGCCACTCGATCGGGGAGCACGACGCGGTCGGGGTCCGGGTGGAGCCCGGTGTTGGGGGACGTGTCATCGAGACGACCCGCGACGGCGCCGAGCACGAGTGGGCCACTATCAAGGGATGGGCGCCAGGCGAGCGGCTGGAGATGGACTGGTATCCCGGGATTCCCGTTTCACAAGCGACCCATCTCGAGATCACTTTCCGACAGAGCGCCGACGGCACCGAGCTGACATTGGTCCACGACGGCTGGGAGGCCAGGGGAGCGGATGCGGTCCGGATGCGTGACGGCTACGAGACCGGCTGGGACCTGGTGCTCGGACGCATTCCCGGGGCGATCGCTCGTGCTGACGTCATTGCTTAACCGGGCCGTCACCGCTGCTTGATCTGTCCGTAACAAACCGGCCTTAACTTGCTTGTGCCTGCCGGGGT
>JALDXM010000067.1:0-8440 GCA_032155085.1 Actinomycetota bacterium
AGGAGCTCGGCCCGGCCGGATGAGACGAGGTCGAGCGTGGCGTACTCCTGGAAGACACGTACCGGGTCATCGGAGGAGAGAATCACCACGGCCGGAGTGAGCCGGATACGTTCCGTCCTTCCCGCGGCGGCGGCAAGCACCACTGCAGGTGAGGAAGCGGCAAAGTCAGGTCGGTGGTGCTCCCCGACTCCGTAGACCTCCAGACCGGCCCTTTCCGCCGCCACGACCTCATCCAGCACCTGACGGAGACGGGCCCCATGGCCGATCGTCTCCCCGGTCTTGGGGTCGGGATAGGTCTCGGCGAAGGTGGTTATCCCGAGCTCCACTAGTGGTCCGTCGCCTCGTCCCTGTTCCGAATAATCCATTCGCGGACCCACCACAGGTCGTCGTCAGGAACGCCGGCCCCAGGCAACGGTTTGCCCGCACCGGGCAAGTCGTCGAACTCCCCGGCATCGATCGCCTCCCGAATCAGACGCTCGGGCAGGCTCTCGTAGGGAGTCATGGGCTCCATCTCATCCACGATATTCGCCCTCGTGTGGGGCGTAGCCTCCGAGTACCTGGGCTCACCCGATCTGGGGGTCGACACCTCCGGATCCGGCAACGTCACTCAGCGGGACTGACCACCTGTCTCGAACAACCTCGCGAGATCCTGGAACTGTCCCCTGAAGATGCGGCGGGCGAGCAGCGGATATAGCCATCTAGCCGTTCCAGGCTTGCGGCTGAAAGTGGCTCTGGTCACCTGGGTGATTCGTGATCCGTCACCCTCTGGCTCGACCGTGACTGTTATCTCCCGGGTCTGAAAGCGGTCGTGTGTCTCCCAGGTGATCGAGCGCTCCCCCATCTCGATGACCTCGACGTTCACGTCGAACTGCATCCGATCTCTCCCGGGTGTGTCGAGATGCTGGTGGAAGGTGAACTTTGTCCCTGGTGCGACCGCGTCCCCCTCCACCATCTCGACGGTCTCGACGTTCTCACACCATTCAGGGTCGTTCCTGGTATCGGAGACGAAGGCAAACAGCACGTCAGGGGGAGCCGGGATATGGGCTGACACTCTGACGGGCCGCACTGGATAGGTTGGCACGCGACGAACATATCCTGCCGAGCTCCGCATCCGGTGCATCAGGTGTGCAATTGGGACGAGAATGGCGTGGACTCATCAACTGGAGGAAGCGAGATGACCGACAACGGCACTGACAAGGGCTCCGAGAGCCGGCAACGATGGTTCGCCGAAGTGCAGGGTGCGCTGGATCGGACCAGTGATGCCCTGAGGACCGCTTGGGATGCGACCAAGGACTCACGCATGAGTGCCCTGGAATCGGCCAAGCAGGCGGCCCAGGAGCTGGGCGAAGTGATCGATCAGGGGATCTCAGCCGCCAAGGAGCGCTGGGCCGCGTCCGAGCCCGCCGGCGAGCCCGCACCTGCCGACACCTCCGTCGCTGAGGAGGTAGCTCCTAAGGCGTCGATCGAAATCGAGTCCGAGCCAACACCGGAATCGAGTGACGTGACCGTCACTCCGGTGGAGACGGACACCACCGAAGAGAGCTGATCTCGGACTTTCGCCGGCCGCCCCGCGTCAATTTCCGATAGGCCGAATATGCCCACCCAGACCGGCAAGGATCGCGTAGTCGCGCTCACCTGTTTCTCATGCGGGACGGGCCACGACCCCTCGAGGCTCAACAACGTCTGCGACCGCTGTGGTCTCCCGCTGAGAATCGAGGTGGCCCTACCGGAGGGTGCGGAGCCGTCCATCGTCGAGGACGAAGTCGCGTCGATGTGGCGGTACTCGGCGGTTCTCCCGATCCATCGAGCCGATGCCGTGTCCCTCGGGGAAGGCTGGACACCCGTCTTCGAGGTCGAGGAAGACATCTGGCTGAAGGACGAGTCGGGCAACCCGGCCGGCTCCTTCAAGTCCCGGGGCATGAGCATGGCTGTGTCGGCTGCCAAGAAACTCGGTGCGAGGCATCTCGTCGTCCCGACTGCCGGCTTTGCCGGAGCAGCTCTCTCCGCCTACGGGGCAGAGGCCGGGTTGCCGGTGACCATCGCCATGCCACGCGACACACCGCAAGCGATCCTCGATGAGTGTCTGTCGAATGGCGCCAAGGTGCATCTGGTGGACGGCACCATCGCCGAGGCAGGCCGCTGGCTGGCCGAAAACCGGGAGGATGGCGAGTTCGACGTCTCGACGCTCAAGGAGCCGTACCGCGTCGAAGGCAAGAAGACCATGGGTTACGAGCTGTTCGAGCAGTTCGGCTTCGCCCTCCCCGACGTGGTCATCTACCCGACAGGAGGCGGGACCGGGCTGGTCGGGATGTGGAAGGCATGGGACGAGATGGAGCAGATGGGTTGGATCGACGAGAGCAGACCCCGTCTGGTCTGTGTCCAGTCCAGCGGATGCGCCCCGATCGTCTCGGCGCATGATGCCGGCGCATCGGTCACGGAGCCGTGGCCCAACCCGGTGACCAAGGCCTACGGACTGCGGGTGCCGGCCCCGATCGCGGGGTTTCTCTGCCTGCGAGCTATCAGAGAGACGGGCGGAACGGCGGTTGCGATCCCTGACCCTGTTCTCCTCGACACCATGAATGAGATGGCCTCGGCCACCGGCGTCGACATGTGTCCGGAGGGTGGAGCCGCTTGGGCTGCCTTCCGCGAGCTCCGTGCGTCTGGGTGGATCGAGCCCGGGGAGAAAGTCGTGGTCTGGAACACCGGATCGGGCACGAGCTACCAGCCGGCCTGAGCACGCCCGAGCTCACTCGACGACGATCGTGCCCCTCATCGTTGGATGGACCTCGCAGAAGTAGGCGAACGTCCCTGCCTCGTCGAAGGTGAACGAGAACTCGCCCCCCTCGGTCAGACTGCCCGAGTCGAACACCTCGTCGTCGGAAGTGGCGGTGTGAGGAAGGCTGGGGTCCTGGTTCACCCAGGTGACCGTGGACCCGGCGGCGATAGTCAGCTCTTCGGGAGAGAAGGCAAAATCAGCGATTTCGACTGTCTGCTCTTCGGCTGCGGGTGCCGAGGTTGTCGCTGTCTCCTCACCTCCGTCACATCCGATCACCGTCAACATGAGGGCCATGGCCAGGCCGAGGACACGCTTCACGGTTGCTCCTTGCTTCGTCGTGCCGAACAGTACGACGCCGGCGGTCAATGAGTTCGCGCCGAAAGCGCGGGTCATCCACCGCGGACCGCGTACAGCCGCCAGCTTTCCGGAACGCCCTTCAAAACATGCTCTCCCCTGGCTTCGAAATCGATCCCCGAGCCAACCAGCAGGTCCCTCACCGTCCCAGAAGCCAGCACCTCTCCTCCGTCGGCAAGCCCTGCAACACGAGCGGCGATGTGGACCGTGATCCCGGCGAGGTCAGGCCCACGAATTTCGACCTCTCCGGTGTGCACCCCTGCCCTCACCTGAAGCCCCACGTCTTCGACCGCCCTCACGACGCCCATAGCGCACCGAACCGCCTTGCCGGGGCTGTCGAACACCGCCATGAATCCGTCGCCGGTCGTGGCGATCTCCCGACCTCCATACCGGGCCAGTTGGGCCCTCACCACCTCGTGGTGCTGGTCGAGGAGCCGGCGCCACTCCCGATCACCCCTTTCCGAGGCCAGGCTCGTGGAGTCGACGATGTCGGTGAACATGACCGTCAGGAGGGCTCGGTCCGGGTCGGAACTCGTCTGTTCGCCGGTGAGGAACTCCTCGATCTCATCTGCGATGTCCTCGGTGGCCGCGGCGAAGATCAGATGATCGACGCCCGACACCTCCACCAGCTTCGCGTCCGGAATCGTCGAGGCCAGCTCCCTTGCCATGCCAACAGGAACGATCTGGTCATCAGATCGATGGAGGAGAAGCGTGGGAGACCGGATTGAGGGCGCCACATCCGATGCGTCGGCAGTCATCGACTGCTTGAAGAAATGCCCCACCACCGCGGGTCGCACTGAAGACCTCTGCAGCCGGGCGAATTGCTCGATGAAGACCGAATCGCCGACCCGGCTCGGGGCGAGCAGCGGAACTTCACCCCACCGCCCGGCGCCGCCATCCCGCAGCAGGTCTTCGGTGATCATCGCCACCATCCCGTCGATCTGATCCTCGGGCCAGGCATGACCTCCGAGACTGCCGGAGTAGAGGACCAGGGATCGGCAGCGTTCCGGGAACTCGGCCGCCAGAAGCATCGCGATCAGCGTTCCTTCCTGGATGCCGAAGACGGCAGCCTGGGTCGAGCCGGCGGCATCCAGCACGGCAAGGGCGTCCTTCACCTGGGTATCGAGGTCGGGGAGGTCCCCTGCCGCAACCGAATCGGAGAGACCGGTGCCCCGTCTGTCGAAATGGATCACCCGGCTGAAAGAGGCGAGCCTCCGCAGCAGACGGCTGTACTCGGGTATCTCCCAGACGATCTCGACGTGATGGACCCACGAGTCGATGAGGAGGAGGTCGAATTCCCCCTCCCCCACCACCTGATAGGCGAGATGGATGTCACCGCTCGCCGCATACCGAGTCCGGGCGTCTTCCACTGGGCGGCGATGTTACGTACGGGGATCGGTGCCAGACTCACTGATCCATGCCGAGTCTCCCTGCCATCGATCTGTCCAACGGCGTGCCCATGCCCACCATCGGATTCGGCACCTGGCCCATCACGGACCGTGAAGCGGCCGGAATGGTGCAGGCCGCTATCGAGGCCGGCTATCGCCTCATCGACACCGCCGAGATGTACCGCAACGAAGAGGGTGTGGGCAGAGGAATCAGGGCGAGCGGCGTCGATCGCTCAGAGATCTTCGTCACCACCAAGCTGACCGAGCGATGGCATGGCTTCGACGAAGCACAACAGGCCTTCGAGAACAGCGCTCGCCGGCTGGGGATGGACTACATCGACCTCTTCCTCATCCATTGGCCCAACCCTGGAATGAACCGCTACGTCGACGCCTGGCGTGGGATGATCGAGCTTCTAGGCCAGGGCAGGGCGAGATCCATAGGCGTCTCGAACTTCAAGCCGGCCCATCTGCAGAGACTCCTCGATGAGACCGGTGTCGCTCCCCACGTCAACCAGATCGAGCTGAACCCATGGGTGCCCCGGGTCGTCGAACGAGAGTTTCACGCCGCGCATGGGATCGTCACCGAGTCGTTGGCACCCATCGGCAAGGGTGGTGGCCTGCTCCGTGACCCCTCGATCACCGGCATCGCCACCGAGCGCGGTCGGACCCCGGCACAGGTCGCTATTCGCTGGCACATTCAGCTCGGGCTCGTCCCCATCCCCAAGACTTCACAACGACGACGGCTCGCCGAAAACCTCGACGTCTTCGATTTCACCCTCACCGAAGACGAGATGAATCGTCTCTCATCGATCGACTCCGGGCGAGGGGTCGATTCGGACAGTTTCGGGCTCTAGTGGTCTGTCACTAGCCAGACCCTTTTGGCAGGTGCTGAGCAAACCTGAGCAAGGCTGACTCAGATCCTGGAATAGGGCCGCATCTCACGAGGTTGCACCGTTTCCTCATTAGCAAAGGAAACACGGAGCTGATGCCCGAAACCGCCCAACTAACCCTTCCGGTCCTCCCTCTTCACAACGGTGTCGTGTTCCCCCACATGGTGGTCACGATCCGGATCGAGACTGACGAGGGCAAAATCGCCCTGGCCGCCGCATCCCGGTCCGATGGCCGTCTCCTTCTCGTCCCTCGCCTCGAGGGGCGTTATGCCGCGGTCGGCACCATCGCCGACATCCAGCAGTCCGATGGGGACGGCAACGTCGTCGTGTCCGGCGTTGCCCGTGCCCGGGTTGGGGCGGGATCGGTCGATGAGAACGGCGCACTGTGGGTCGACGCCGAGGCGTCGCCCGAAGGCGACATCATCGACGACGAGCTCGACTCCCTGGTCAACGAATATCGGGCCGTCGTGAGTGCCGTCCTCGAGAACCGGGGCATGGCCGGCGTGGCAGAGCGGCTTCTCGACGTCGACAGCCCGTCGCGTCTGGCAGACCTGGCCGTTTACTCCCCCGATCTCTCGCTCGAGCAGAAAGTGGAGCTGCTCGAGGCGCTCGACATCCGTCAGCGTCTCGGCAAGCTCCTCGTGTGGATGCGTGAGGTGCTGGCCGATCTCGAGCTGCGTCGCAAAGTGCGCGACGAGGCAGCCGAGCAGATCGAGAAGGGACAGAGGGACTACATCCTCCGTCAGCAGATGGATGCTATCCGCAAGGAGCTAGGCGAGGACGCCGACGTAGCCGCCGAATACCGGGCGAAGTTGGCCGAGCGCGATCTGCCAGAGAAGGTGGCAGAGGCCATCGAACGGGAGATCGGGCGTCTGGAGCGGATGAGCGAACAGTCACCCGAGCACTCCTGGATCCGCACGTGGCTGGACACGATGTTCGACGTGCCCTGGGGTGTCACCTCTGAGGACAGGCTCGACCTCGATGAGGCCTGGACCGTGCTCGATGCCGATCACACCGGGCTCACCGACGTCAAGGAGCGAATCATCGAGCATCTCGCCGTTCGGAAGTTGCGCTCGGAGCGCGGCCTCATCGATGGCGATGACCGCAACAGCGGGACCATTCTCCTCCTGGTCGGTCCACCTGGAGTGGGCAAGACCTCGCTTGGTGAGTCGGTGGCCCGCGCCCTGGGGCGCAAGTTCGTCCGCGTGGCCCTCGGTGGGGTGCGGGACGAGGCCGAGATCAGGGGACACCGCCGGACCTACGTCGGCGCCCGTCCCGGCCGGATTGCCCGGGCACTCACCGAGGCCGAGACCATGAATCCGGTCTTCCTTCTCGACGAGATGGACAAGGTCGGCGCCGATTGGAGGGGCGATCCCTCCTCGGCCCTGCTCGAGGTGCTGGACCCGGCGCAGAACCACACCTTCCGCGATCACTACCTGGAAGTCGATCTCGATCTGTCCCAGGTGCTCTTCATCGCGACGGCCAACGTCATGGAGACCATCCCCGGGCCGCTTCTCGACCGGACCGAGGTGATCAACATCGACGGCTACACCGACGCCGAGAAGGTGGACATCGCCCGTGACCACCTGCTCCCCCGTCAGCTGCGATCAGCAGGTCTCGAGCCGGAGGAGCTGGAGGTGACCGACGACGCCCTGGCCGCGGTCGTCGACCGTTACACCCGCGAGGCTGGGGTCAGGAACCTGGAGCGAGAGCTGGGCAAGCTGGCCAGAAAGGTTGCCACCGAGATCGCCAAAGACTCGGGGCCCGGCAAGGTCGAGATCGACGAGTCGAAGGTCAGGGAGTACCTGGGCAAGCCGAAGATCTGGAAAGACGAAGCCACCGATCGCACTGATGTGCCCGGTGTGGCGACAGGCCTCGCCGTGACCGGGACCGGCGGTGACGTCCTGTTCATCGAGGCCACGGCAATGGACGGCGAGCCAGGGCTCACCCTCACCGGCCAACTCGGGGATGTCATGAAGGAGTCGGCCCGCATCGCCCTGTCCTATGTCGAGGCTCACGCCGACGACCTGGGCATCGACCGGGCCGCCTTGACCAAGCGGTATCACGTCCACGTCCCCGCCGGCGCCATCCCCAAGGATGGTCCCTCGGCTGGCGTGACCATGCTCACCGCCTTGGTCTCCCTGCTCACCGGGCGAAAGGTCAAGGACACCGTCGGCATGACAGGCGAGATCACCCTGCAGGGCAAGGTCCTCCCTATCGGGGGCGTCAAGCAGAAAGTGCTCGCCGCCCACCGCGCCGGCCTGAAGGAGGTAATCGTGCCTCGACGCAACGAGGCCGACCTCGACGACGTGCCGGAGAAGGTGAGGGACGAGATGAGCTTCATCATTGCCGACACCGCCGACGACGTCCTGGAGGCGGCTCTCCAGACCTGAGAGCTAGTGACCTCTCGCTGAAATAGGGCGAGGCCGTTCGGGCTCAGTCCAGCAAGAGATCGACGACCACAGCGGCGTGGTCCGAGCCCCGGATCGGCACGACCTGAGTGGTCACGGCGCGAGCACCCTTTCCGAACACATGGTCGATGCGGAGTAGACGCGGCCACCCGGGCCGCCATGCCCAGGTGGGGGCGGGATCTCCATCGGTGGCGGACTTGGACACGAGATCTTCCCAACGTTCAGCGAGACGTCTGTAGAGGGGCCAAGCGGGCGTGGAATTCAGGTCACCCGCCAGAACGAATGGTGTTTCCCCCACACTGTCATCGGCCCAGAAAAGAAGCGCGTCTAGTTGCTCCCTCCTGAAGCTGACCGAACGCCACCATGGAAAGGCAATCGGGTTCCTGATATGGATGTTGGCGACGAGTAAGGAGGCCGAGCCGTAGTCGACCCTCGCCCACAGGCCGATTCGCCATGGCATGGGGATCGCGCCGAACTGCCCCGGGATACGACTGGCGATCCCTCTTCCTTTGAAGTCCAACTGAGGGCTCAGGTGGTGATGTGGGAATCTGGACGCGATCAGGTTCGCGGTCTTGTGCCCCAGCTCTTGAACCACGAAGACGTCGGGGTCGATGATCTCGA
>JALDXM010000068.1:0-8418 GCA_032155085.1 Actinomycetota bacterium
GGAACCTTCACTCGCTAGTGATGGTTTGCATCGAATGGATCGGGTTCGGTCGTTTCCGGCCCTCTCCAACGGCGTCGTCAGGCAAACCCGGCAGGATTGGGTCGATAGACGTCCAGTTGAGCCGGGGCAGCGGACGGATTTGGAACCTTCACTCGCTAGTGATGGTTTGCATCGAATGGATCGGGTTCGGTCGTTTTCCGGGGCTCCCAAGCGCGGTCGCCAGGCAAACCCGGCAGCCTCAGCGGGCGCTAGATCCCGGCTGGGACACGCCCCTCCTCGAGGCCGACCTCTACCCACTCCTCGAGCGCGGGAATGCGTCCGCGGTCATCCTGGGGGGTCTCATCGCCTTCTGCCCCCGGCGACGACACGTAGCGGCTGCACCACTGGGTATGTCGACCGAACCAGTTGAGTCGGTTGTAGATGTACCGGGTCGAGCACTCGTCGCACCAGAACGGCGGCTCGAAGCACTCATGCTCTACGAGCTGATCCTTGCTCGGCATGTCGCACTCGGGACAGAAGTAGGGGAACTCCGGATCGGGTGGGGTCGGCGGCCAATCCTCAGAGGTGAGACACCGCACCGATCCGACCGGGTTGCGGTGCCGCTTCCCACCCTCGCAGTAGAGGGAATGGTTCCAGGTCATGCGCGGCTCGGTGCTGCTCATCCACCGACACTGGCCGGGCCCACCCACCCGCCAACCTCATTCGAGGTCTTCCATATGTCGAGCTGATTGGCCAGCTCCTCGAGCTGTTCGATTGTCAAGTACAGCTGGTGCCGGACCTCGACGGGGTCGAAGTGCACGTTGCCCGCGGACCCGGGCACCTTCGTGTACTCAATGTCGAGCTCGATGTTGTGCTCCCCGTCAGCGGGGGTCCAACTTCCCCATGCCTCACGGAAGGTGACGCGCCCGTTGGCGATGTCAACGCTGGCGATTCCTGCAAACCCACTTCCCATTAGCTCCATCTCCTATCTCGGTTGATCGTCGAGTGGTTAGGGGACCGACCACTTGGGGGCCAAGACCGCGGACCGCCGTGGTGAGGGAGGCGGGTGTCTGACACAAACCTCTCTCGGTGCCGGTCCGTCGAAAATGGTCCAGGATCAACACCCCCGTGGGTGTGGCCGGTTTCCCTCGTTCCCTCCACGCGGACCGGCCAGGCGACTCGAATCGCCAGCATCGGTCCTGGTGCGCAGGGGGACGTTCTCTCATCTGGTTTCCCGTGGTTGGGGTGAATGGACGTGGTTTCGGGCGCAGGGTTGGCCACAGACCGGGCAGCTGCAGTTGTCGGTGCTGGCCGCGGTGATGGCGGCTTCGATTTCGGCGACCGTGTTGTTGTCGGTGACGTCGAGGCCGAGCGCATGGGCTCGGGCGAGCAGGTCGGTCTTGGTCATTGCAGACTGTGCTCCTTCAACTGGACGACATCGGATGGTTTCACCCAGGCGAACGGACGTTTGGCCGGTTTCCGAACGGCACCGCGGTACAGGATGTCGTAGGTGTAGGTGAGCTGCTGAGCGTCGGCGACGAGCCCGGGCCGGCTTTTGATCCTGACCTGCTGTTCGTAGCCGGGAATGTTGGACGAGGTCTCCATCTGGTAGCGGATGGGAGTGAGAGCTTCGACCAGGTCGGGTCGTTGGGCGCGGATGGCGGCGGTGAGCGTCTGGTTGGCATCACCGGTCCCGGACTTCTGTTCACAGGTTTTGCAGAGCCGGCCATGTGGGTGGTGACAGGCTTTCCCCGAGGCGTGTTGGGCAGCGGTCCCGGCCAACCAGGTGAAGATCCGTTCCGTGTCGGGAACAGTGTTGGCGATCCCACAGAACACACAGCCCGACCAGATGTAGTTGAGACACTGCCGGCGCATCTCCTCCAGCTCGGCGTCAGTGTGCAAGACCATTTCGGGACGGTCCGGGTCATGGTCGAGGGGGATCGGCCCTTCGACGATGTTCACATCCCAACGTTTCTTCTCCGCTTCGGTCTGAATGTGTTGACGGCGGGTGGTCCGGGCGATGGCCGGGGCCAACGTTTCGGACAAGTCGACCATTTCGAAACCGATCTTCCCGTCACCCCTGTCGACGATCTTCACCGTGTCCCCAACCTGTGGTTTGCCCTTCGACGCCATCAGCGTCCCCTCCGCGCCGGGGCGCCGTACCAGGAAGCAGGCAAATGCTGCGCATGCGCAGCATTTGAAAGCACTGGATGACGACCTAGGTCGTCACTTTCATGTCGTGCCCTAAGTCGTGGTGCCAGCTCGTACAACGTGCGCCACGACGTGGGCAAATACGAACCATGGTTCGTATTTGCAATGACGGGATGGCTGGCGATTGCCATCAGCGTCTCCTCCGCGCTGCCGCGCTCAACAGGTCAGGTGTCGGACACCGGTCGGGGTAATGGGTGGCCGGCTGGCCGCACCATTCGCACTGGTACCACCGGGCACCCAAGGTGATCATGCATCTCCCCCGCCAGATGTCACCGCGGGAAGGGGTCGAACGCGGTGTGGCGCCTATGGACCGAGGGACGACCTCCTCGGTCCTTCTTGATTCGACTACCGCGGACGTTGCCAGCGACCGGGCCAGGTCCTCGAGCGCGGTGGCCACCCTGTCAGTCATCGGTCCTCCTTTGGCTTCCCTGTCCGTTGTGAATTGGTGCAATCGCAGTCCGGACTGGCGATGCAGGCAGCGATCCCGGTGTCGCTCTCCGGGTGGTGGTAGATCCACGGGTGGTTGCAGCCGGGGCAGTAGTCCATGCGCGGACGGTAGGGAGCGAGTGGGACACGATCAGTAGCCGCCCTGGCGTTCGAGCCATTCACCGAACTCCGCTTCGACTTCCTCGACGGTGTGCCAGTAGGTCCAACCCTCCCCGTAGACCTTGTTGGCCCATCCGTCGAGACGTGCATCCCACAGGTCTTCGGCTTGTTCGGGTGTGCCGTACTCCTGGCGTTCATAGTCAGCGACCATGTGGCACCAGCGGCATAGAGCCTCGAGGTCGTCAGCACGTTCGCGCCCGAGTCGGCTGTAGGTCTTGTGGTTGACCTCAGTCGCCCGGAGACCGCATCCGCGCTCGCAGCGATACCGGGCGCGGGCCAGAGCTCCCCGCCGGCGTTGGGCCCATTCGGGGGAACGCAGATAGTCGACGTACCTCTGGCTGTAGTCCGTGTCGCTCATAGGGCGCCCTTTGGGATCAAAAGGTCCGCATGCGGACCTTTTAGCCCACGGCCTGGACCGGCTCCAGGGTTGGGTCGTCCTTTTCCAATTCGCACCGGGGCGAATTGGAAAAGGATGGGACCGAGGAGACTCACGTCGAGTCGTCCATTCGCTCCACGTCGTCGAGGACGTCGGAGACGGCCTGATCCCACTCCGATCCGGTTGATTCGCAGCGGCATCCGTCGTCGATGTCGCAGGGCCATCCGCACACTTGGCAGCGTTCGAGCCGGCCGGTGGTGGTGCTGGTCCCTCGAGTGCATCGGGATCGGACCATCCCGGCGCCTTCGCTGTACACCTCGGTGTAGCCGTCGTCGCAGTGGGGACAGGTCTGGTGGTCGTAGACGTGGCGGGATTCGGCGGCGAAGTCTTCTCTGGCGGCGATGGTCTTGGCCAGTCCGCCGATGCTTCGGATCCGGGTGCCGGCTCTTCGCTGCTCTTCGGCTTCGGCCCGGGCGCGGGCCAGGTTGAACTCGTCGAATCCCGGGTCGATTTCGATTTGGATCGCTGCTGCTGCTGCTTTCTGACGGTTACTTATGGTTGGTTTTGCGTTGTGGCTGGTCACAGCGTTTTCGTTGCCGGGTTTATGGCTCCCCTGCGCCGGGTTTAGGTCCCCAGGCGCCGGGTTTACACCAAAGGCGGCGCCGTCACGCCGGGTTTTCTGAGTCCACCCATTGGCCCTCGCTTCGGCATAAACCCGGGCCGCATCGACAGCCCATTCGACAGCATGACCTCTCCCTCCCTTCGGGTAGGCCACCCGGGCGATGTAGCCCTTCTCCTCGAGACTCGCCAGCAGCCGGCGGGCATGACGATCCTTGGCCGACGCCTTCAACGCGAGACGAGCCGTCCCCGGGAAGACATGCTGACCGTCGTCGGAGGCATGGTCAGCCATGGCAGCCAGCATCAGCTTCTCCCACTCGGGAAGCGACAGGTAGAAGACGGCACCGAGCAGGGTGGCGCTCATCGCCGGAGCTCACGATCAGAGTCAAAAACATTCGGGCTCACCCGGGACCAGTTGAAGGTTCAACATGTCGGAGGGGGTCGGTACTGTGTCTCACTGATCGCCTTCTTGGTGATCGAGTGGTGGCGAGGGCTGGTCCTCGGACCGGCCCTCTCCGTTTGCCAGGAACTCCTCGATCGAGGCGACCGGGATCAACGTCCTCGACCCCACCTTCACCCGCGGTAGCTCGTTGCGGCGTAACAGCGACCAGATCGTGTTCACGTGGACACCGCCCAGCATGTCCGCCGCCTCCGGGACCGATACAGCGAGTCGGCTCATCCGGTGATTCGTTCGGTGGTCACCTTCAACGCCCGGGAGAGACGCACGATCAGGTCGGGACTCATCGGGAGAAGTCCCCGTTCGATCTTCGAAATCGTCCCCTTGTTAGTTCCGGCCAGGACCGCCAGTTGGTCGGTGGTCAGCCCGCGGGACTCGCGGAGCTCTCGGAGCGGTGGTATCGGCCTCTTCGTCGTTGTTGTCATCGGGTAGCTACCTCCGTGTTGCACGTAAGCCGTTACCGCACCGTACCAAGGTGACAAGGGCCGCGGAAGGGGGTATCTTTGACCCCTACCACTCGACAACACAGAAGGAGAGCGATGACACCCGAACAGGTCGTGGTCCGCAACGTCCAGGCCATCACGGGGATCAGACGGATCAGCGGTAAGGAACTAGGCAGACGAATGTCCTCCCTCGGCTTCCGAGCCTGGTTTTGGGAGAAGTCGGTCCGCAACCTCTACAACGGGAAGCGGTCCCTCAAGATCGACGAGCTGGCCGCCCTCGCCGTCTCCCTCGAAACCACCATCGGCGTCCTGTTGGATCCAGACCTCACCAGCGAGTCCACTGACGTCGAAGTCGGCCTCCTCTCAGGCATCTATTCGTCACTCCTCGAGGGCAGCCACCAACTGCCCCACGCACTCAACATCGCGACCGCGGTGCGGGCCGACTGGGATGGCGAATGGAATCCAGGGACCCCGGAGAATCCGACTCCGCCCGCGGTGTTCGCCGATCCGGGGGACGCACCGCAATTCCTCATCAACGTCCACCGGGCCGCCGGCTGGGATCTACCCGCGCCGATCCAGGACCTGACCGACGACCACTACGCCGCGATGCGAAAGCGGCTCAACGAATACCTGGATGAGACAAGCGAAGGGACCGACCATGCGGAATAAGGGTGAGGGCAGCTTCTATCAGAACAACCGAGGGCAATGGGTGGGCCGTACACCGAACAGGGTGGTGACGGTCAAGCTCATGGATCGAGCCGAGGCCTTCGAACAATGGCGCAAGTCGATGGACCGCTATCGGGAAGGGGCCCGATCGAAAGCGAATCCCACGGTCAACGACCTGTGGGACGCACTCATTGACTTGAAACTCCAGAAGGGGCGACAACCCGCAACTATCGCCTGGTATGAGGACGCCCGAACGGCCCATCTCGGCCCGATCGCCCCGATCACGGCTTCGACCCTCAACGTGGACGATGTTGAGCAATGGCTCAAAGACTGTCAACGCAAGCAGGACAAGGACGGTCGGCCACTCGGCAGCAAGTACCTCCGGGGTCTGAAAGGCGCTCTCGGCCAGGCCCTCGACATCGGAATGAGGCGGGACATCCTCACCCGGAATGTGGCCCGACTGGCTGAGACACCGCAGGGATCCCCTGACGGCCAGGCGACCATCCTCGATGACGCCGAGATGCGGCATCTCCTCGGCGTCACTGACGGGGACCGACTGGCCGCCTGGCTGGTGCTGATGCTCCACACCGGGACCCGACCCCACGAGGCGTACGAGCTCTCCTGGTTCGACGTGGACTTGTCCGCATCGACCATCACCCTCCGCCCTCGTAAGTCGAAGGCGGCCAAGGCGAGGACCATCGAAGTCCCGGTGGTTGTTCGAACCGCGTTGGCCGCGCACCGCGTGACACAGACTGAGGAGCGGCTGATGATGGGCCCGCTCTGGCCGACCGAACATGACCATCTCGTCTTTCGTAGCGAGGCGGGCACCCCGATCGATGGGGCGAACATGCGCCGGCGTCTCACTGCATGGCTCGAGGCGGCCGGGATCGACAAGCACCTCTCCCCCTATGACTTGCGCCACACCTTCGCCTCACATGCCGCCGACCGGGGCGAGCCGATCACACGTCTGGCCGACTACATGGGCAACGACCCGGTGACCCTCGAGCGGTACTACCGCCAGCCAGTCACCCCAGTCATGAAGCTCGGAGTCGACCTGACCGCACAGGCAACAAGGTGATGGCGTACCAGCTCCCCCAAGTGTCCAATGCATTGGACACTTCCGACTCGGTGGGTACGTCTGTTCGGGCTGAGGCTCTGAGATGGGGTACCCAATGGGGTACCCTTTGGGCCAACGGGCTGTGGCGCAGTTTGGTAGCGCACTTGGCTGGGGGCCAGACCGGGGCCTTCACCAGCCTCCACCACGCTCCCCCACGCTCCCCTCGTTTCGGTAGGCGCTGATTGACGAAATCGGGCGTCAGTCCACCACCACGCCACACCCCTCCACACCCCTCCACAAGGCCCGCTCGCGCCCTATGGGGTACCCAATGAGGTACCCAACGGTGCGCGCTGGGGTAGGTTCAGCGGCCACCACTCGACGGCAAGGAGGACCGAATTGACCGGCAAGGACTTCGAGCTCGTCACCGCGCTCCGATGGGAGGACGACAGCAAACCCGAATGGGTCGCCTTCCACGGACGTCACGTCGTCTCCGACGGTCATCCCGGCGCCTGGGACGACTGGTACATCACCGAAGGCGGCAATTGCGCAGTCGTCGGCAGTGACCACATCCTCTCCACCTTCGACGACCCGGCTGAGCTCCTCGAGGACGACATCAGCAACTTCCCCGTCTACGAGAAGCTGACCGCAGCGATGGGACAGCAGCCGACCATCCTCGACATCTGAACGACGCGTCTCGTGCTGTGGGCTTCGCGGGCAGGTAGCACGAGCACACGAGGCCCGCCGGTACCTCGAGCTCCGATGGGGTGTGCTGCTCGGTTCAGGCGAAGACGTCAAGACAGGACCGGGCCGTAACGCTTCGCACCGGGGCGAAACGTTGCTCAAGGATGACCGCTATCGGTTCCGACAGACCCAGCGAGGATCGCACGCGAGCGATCCTCCCCACTTAAGTGGGAGGGGTTGACACCGCGCAGTACCTTGTTCGTATGGCCGACCCCCTCGAGACGCTCCGGAAACGGGTCGACCTTCTCGAGAAGAGTCTGGGCGCGGTCCACGACATCATTGCTATCCGATTGCCTCCACCGGACACGGGACCGTTCGCCGCGGCGATGACCATGCCGGCAGGTCCCGGAGTGTGTGTTCGATGCGGGACGGATATCACCCATCGGGCAGCCCAGGCCCGCTACTGCTCGAATTCGTGTCGGACCATGGCCTGGCAGGACCGGACCGCCAACAAGGGTGCCCTCCTGTGAACGCGAAACAGCGTCGTTTCGCCGAAGAGTATGTGGTCGACCACAACGGGACCGCCGCCGCGATCAGGGCCGGCTATGGCAAACCCCGGGCCCGGAAAACAGCATCTGAGCTTCTGCACCGGCCTGATGTGGCGCAGCTGGTCACCGAACTCGACGCCGAAGTAACCGCCGCCCTCGGTATCGACGCTGAGAAGGTGACCGCGTTGATGTGGGAGTACGCCCAGGGTGGTCTCGAAGGTCGGGTCCCAGCCATGGCCGGCGCCAGGATGCTCGAAGCCCTCGCCGAGATCGGAGGAGTGCTCAACGCCCGCCAGTCGACCACCCCCGACCCGTTCGCCGAACCCGTCGTCTTCACCCTCCACTTCGACCGGGACCTCGAGGAGGAGCTGGATTGAGGAGACTAAGGACGTCATCGAGGCTGTTTATCGTCTCCTGAACGACCGATGAGACCAGAAGACAACGGCCACCGAAGTCGCGTTGGAGACTTGCCGGAGAAGGGGCTTGCGGCTGCGAACCAGAACACACTGGGCGCGACCGAGGGCTGGACTCTCGATTTCAGCCGGGACTTCACCCGGGAGGAGCTCGACCGGCTCGACGAAGAGGCCAACCGCTCTTCCGATCCTGGTCGTTGAAGACTCAACAACCCGATCGGTCGGCACTCCGGGTCAGGACCGGCCCGAAACGGCGCTTAGAACGGCTCTGACACCTGGGAAAACGCAACCAGGGATGGGGCCAACCCGGATTCGCGGAAAAACGCCGAATGTCCCGCTTAGTCCCACGTCCCTTTTTTTCCG
>JALDXM010000069.1:0-8343 GCA_032155085.1 Actinomycetota bacterium
GCGAAGGCGTTACGTCCCACCACCGCCTTGTTGAATTGAATCGGGTATCCGGTTTGCTCGGACACGAGGCGCGAGGTCTCGTAGATCTCTTCCGTGGTGATCCCGACGCCGACCCCGAACGCGTCGGCGCGCACCCGCAACGCCATGACGACTTCCTCGATAGAGGTGTTGCCGGCTCGCTCACCGATCCCATTTATGGCGCCTTCCACCTGCCGGGCCCCGGCCTCGACCGCGGCCAGCGAGTTGGCCACTGCCAGGCCCAGGTCGTTGTGACAATGGGCCGACACGACTACGTCGGCGCGATCGCCCTTCACTTCATCGACGACACGGCGGATGAGGGTTCCGTAATCGCCGGGCGTGGCGTAGCCGACTGTGTCCGGGATGTTGATGGTGTTGGCCCCGGCGTCGACCGCCGCTTGACATACCGTCACGACGAAGTCGGGATCGGAGCGAGTCGCGTCTTCGGGGGAGTACTCGACGTTCCCGGTGTAGTCACGGGCTCGGGCAACGTTGGCCTTGACAGTCGCCAGGACTTCTTCCTCGTTTATCCGCAGTTTGTGCTCCATGTGGATCGGAGATGTGGCCAGGAAGACGTGGATACGAGGGTCGGCCGCATCTTTGATCGCCTGCCAGGCACGATCGACGTCCTGATCTTGGGCGCGGGCGAGAGCTGCGATTGTGGGGCCTTGAACCTCCTGGGCTATTCGGGTTACTGCCCGGAAGTCACCGGGCGATGAGATCGGGAACCCCGCCTCGATGATGTCCACGCCCAATCGGGCGAGTTGCATGGCGATAGCTACCTTTTGGTCGGGATCGAGGGCGATGCCGGGGGCTTGCTCGCCGTCTCTGAGGGTGCTGTCGAAAATCCGTACTCGGTCTTCCATGTCGTCTCCTGAATCTCGCGGTCTCGCTGAGGGCGCCGGTCGGCCTGTCGGCGGTCCGGCTAGATAAGGGCGAGGCCGAGGAGGCTCAGGAAATGAGAGTGGCGGCGGAGGCTCATTTCCCTACGCCTGCCGCAACCGGCGCCGGGGTGAGCTCGGACTCCCGCTTCATTGCGATGCGACCCGACTTGACGAGGTCGATCACGCCATAAGGGCCGAGATGCTCGAGGAAAGTCCTGAGATGCTGTGGTGTGCCGGAAACCTCGAAAGTCATGGCCGACGAGCTGATGTCGATCACCTTGGCGTCGAAGAGGGATGCGGTATCGCGAATCTCACCTCTGGTGGAGGGCTGGGCGCTGATCCGGACGATCATGACCTCACGCTCCAGCGCCTCGGCCGGCTCCATCTCCTGGACCTTGATGACGTTCACCAGTTTGTTGAGCTGTTTCTTCATCTGCTCGAGCTCGGGCGCATCCACGACGAGCGTGATCCGGGAGCGGCCCTCCTGATGCGTCGGCCCGACCGCCAGCGAGTGGATGTTGAAGCCGCGGTTCGAGAACATCGCCGAGATGCGGGCGAGCACGCCCGGCTTGTCCTCGACGATGACGGTGAGGGTGTGCTGCATCAGAGCTCGTCCCGGCTCATGACGATACGGTCGTTCGACCCGCCGGCCGGGACCATCGGGAAGCACATTTCCTCACCATCGACCACGACCTCGAGCACGACGGGCCGATCATTGACGCTCAGCATCTTCTCGATGACGGGATCGACCTCGGAAGGGTGGTCGACCTTGAGGCCGACACATCCCATTGCCTCAGCCAGCTTGGGGTAATCCGGGTACGTGAATCCGAGGTCAACTGCGGAGAGCCGACCCCCGTAGAACAGGTTCTGCCACTGCTTCACCATCCCGTAGCCACCGTTGTTGAAGACGACGATCTTGACCGGGATGTCCTCGGTAGTAGCGGTGATGAGCTCCTGCATCGTCATCTGGAAGCAACCGTCTCCGTCGAGACCGATGACCAGGTCGTCGGGGCGGGCCATCTTGGCCCCCACGGCGGCAGGCACGGCGAAGCCCATCGTCCCCAGGCCGCCGGAGTTCACCCATGACCTCGGGTTCCGGAAGCCCCAGAACTGGGATGCCCACATCTGGTGCTGGCCGACGCCAGCGGCGATGACTGCCTCGCCACCAGTGATGTCGTAGAGACGCTCGATGAAGTGCTGGACCTTGATCGGCCCGTCCGGGTCCTGATCGTACGAAAGCGGGTACTGGCTCTTCCAGGATTCGATTTCGTTGAACCAGCCTTCCCGGGCCGGGCTGTCGGCCGGGTCACGACGAGCCCTGAGGGCTGTGATCAGGTCGGTCAGCACCGATCGGGCGTCGCCGACGATCGGGACCTCGGCGGCGCGCACCTTGCCGATCTCGGCCGGGTCGACGTCGATGTGGACGATCTTGGCTCCGGGAGCGAAGGCATCGGGATTGCCAGTGACACGGTCGTCGAAGCGGGCGCCGACAGACACCAGGACGTCCGCTTTCTGGATGGCGGTGGTAGCCGTGTAGAGCCCGTGCATTCCGGGCATGCCCAACGCCAACCGGTGGTCGTCGGGGAAGGCGCCACGGGCCATCAAAGTGGTGACCACGGGAGCATTGGCGGCCTCGGCGAACTCGAGCAGCTCGGCCGAGGCGTTGGCCTTGATCACACCGCCACCGACGTAGAGAACCGGGCGCTCAGCCCGTTCGATCAGCTCGACAGCGGCCCTGATCTGCATCGGATGGCCCGAAACGGTCGGTTTGTAGCCGGGCAGGTTGTGCATATGGGGCTCGCGCCAGGTGGTGTCCTGGTTGAGCACGTCCTTGGGGATGTCGACCAGCACCGGGCCCGGGCGGCCGGTGGAAGCGAGGTGGAAGGCCTCATGAATCAGGCTTGGTATGTCATCGGCGTTGGTGACCATGTACGAGTGCTTGGTGCAATGCATGGCCAGACCGGTCGTGTACGCCTCCTGGAACGCGTCGCTCCCGATCGCAGAGGTCGGCACCTGGCCGGTGATGGCGACGATTGGCGTCGAATCCATCAGGGCGTTCTGCAGGGGAGTGATCAGGTTGGTGGCCCCGGGCCCGGAGGTAGCCATCACCACGCCCACCAGTCCAGTGGCCTGGGCATAGCCCTCGGCCATGTGCCCGGCGCCCTGCTCGTGCCGGGCCAGCACATGCCTTATTGGACTGTCAAGGAGGGGGTCGTAGGCGGGGAGAATGGCACCTCCGGGCACGCCGAAGATGACCTCCACTCCTTCGTGCTCGAGGCTCCGAAGGAGTGAATGGGATCCCGTGAATTTCTTTGCTTCTGTCATTGGTATCTGGGGAACAAAAAACCCTCCGGGTCGGAGGGTTAGCGCACGCAGGTCTGTTTGCGCGCGCTACTCGATAAGGAGTACGAAAACGGCGGCGAAGAACTGCTTCATGTGCGGCTCCAAGTAAACAGCCCGGCGATTCGCATGTCAAGAACATCGTCCTGACCGACGGCGGTCTGAAGGGATCCACACGCCTACATTCCCGGGCCATGCCGAGGTATGGGGCCGTGGAGATGGGTGGCACCAAGACTTCGGTCGGGGTTGGCGCATTGCCCGACGATCTGGTGAATTCCGTCACCTATGAGACCACCGGTCCCGAGCAGACCATGGGCAGGGTGATCGACTTTCTCAGCGAACAGGAGATCGAGGGGGTCGGCATCGCCGCCTTCGGGCCCCTCGATCTCAAAACGGGGCGAATCGGCGTCACCCCCAAGCAACGCTGGTCGGGGACGGACCTGCTCGGACCCTTCCATCGCTCACTCGGTGTGCCGGTGGGGCTCGATACCGACGTCAACGGGGCTGCCCTTGGGGAATCACGATGGGGAGCAGGCCGTGAACTTCGATCGTTCGTCTACGTGACTGTGGGCACGGGCATTGGCGGGGGAGCCCTCATCGAGGGTGCGCCGGTGCACGGGCTGAGCCACCCGGAAATGGGGCACATCTCGGTGCGACGGCATCCCGACGACCAAAGCCCCGGCGTGTGCCCATTCCATGGGGATTGTCTCGAGGGTCTTGCCTCCGGGCCGGCGATCGAAGCACGGTCGGGAAAGCCGGCCGAGGCCTTGGCCGGCGCCGACGCACGCGATGCGATGGAGCTCGAAGCCTTCTATCTGGCACAGCTGGTGCGTGCCCTCGTCTACCTTCACTCACCGGAGCGGGTGATCATCGGTGGGGGTGTGTCCGGGCTTCCGGGGCTGCTCGACCTGGTCAATGAGCGTCTGGTGACCGAGCTGTCCGGCTATCCCGGTCTTGCCCAGCACGATTCAGGGTTTGTGGTCGCACCCGATCTGGGCCGATTGTCAGGGCTCGCCGGAGGCTTGGTCCTTGCCGAGCGGGCCGCCGGCGTCAGACAGTCCGGGTGACCTTGTGCAGGCCCCTGGGCTGTTCCGGGTCCAGACCTTTGGCCACGGTCAGGTGATAGGCGAAGAGCTGCCCGATTACGGCCGCGGGGATGGGGGAGAGCCACTCTTCGACGTCCGGATCGAACTCGAGCAGCGGTCCGACCTGACGGAGCCTGGGGTCGTTCCCGATAACGACCAGAGACGCCCCAGTGTCCCTGCATCGCTCGAGGACCGCGATGACGTCATCGACGGCGGGGCCCCGAGCTGCTACCGCCAAGACCGGATACTCAGGCTCCAGCACCGCGATCGGACCGTGGAGGAAGTCTGCCGTTGAGAACGGTTGGGCGACCACATGTGTCAGCTCTTGGATCTTGAGAGCCCACTCGAAGGCTGTGGACTGGTTGAAACCACGGCCCAGCACGGCGCAATGCTCCATGTCGGCCTCGTTGGCGGCAAGCGCCGCGGCGGCGTCGCTCACGGTGAGTGCAGCCGTCACGAGCGCCGGCACGTCATCGAGGGCGCCGGTCACGCCGGCCATGGCTTCGGAGATTGCGGCGACGACGGTCAACTGGGCCGTATAGGTCTTGGTGGCGGCAACTGCTTTCTCGTCGCCGGCGACGAGGTCGATGACCACGTCGGCGAAATCGGCGAGCGGTGAGTCGGGCTCGTTGGTTATGGCCACCGTGGGGCGCTTCTGTGCCCGTCCCTCCTCCAGGACCGACACAATGTCCGGAGACTCGCCGCTCTGGGAGATGCCGACTACCAGAGCTCCGTCGAGCCGAGGAGGCTGGTCGTAGACGGAGAAGAGAGACGGGGTGGTGAGCCCGACGGACAACCCATTGCGAGTGCCCCAAACGTACTGGGCATAGCGACCGGCGTTGTCGGAAGTGCCGCGTGCGGCGATGACGGCATGGGTGCAGCCCGCAGCGAGCGAGGCGACCTGCAGAGCTTGATCGGCGTTGGCCTGAGCAGTCCGGGCGATGACGTCCGGTTGCTCCTGGATCTCCCCGAGCAGGCTCATGCCTCTGCTCCTGAGTCATCCAACCCGATCAACCGGGCCGGGTTCACAGAAGCACAGGCGAGTGCCTCCTCGTGTGTCGCTCCGGTCCAGGCGGCGAGATTGGCCACCGCCTGATCCATGGTCAACGTGCTGCCGGCCAGGATCGCCCGTCCGATCCGTGGTCCCTCGGGTCCGACGAAGACCTCCCGATCGCCGAGGATGTAGATCCCTTCACCGAGCCCGGTCGCCTGCATGCCGTCGGTGATCAGGACGAATCGATCCGGTCCCAAAATGTTCCAGGCGAGCCGGACTGCGGCCTGATCGGCATGCAATCCGTCGACTATCACCCCGCATGGTCGGTCGGAGAGCAGGGCGGCGCCCACAAGCCCGGGCGCGCGATGGTGAAACGGGCTCATCTGGTTGAAGAGGTGAGTGACTGCCTGGAATGGGCCCTCTAGCGCCCTCTTCCCCGTCTCGTAGTCCGCGCCACTGTGCCCGGCCGACACAACGACGCCGGCCCCGGCCAGCAAGGCAGCCACATCGAACGCGCCGTCGAGCTCCGGAGCCAACGTGACCACGCACACCATCCCGGTTTCCGCCCACTCCCGGGCGACACCCATGTCGGGCGCCCGCAGGTGGGCCGGGTTGTGGGCGCCCTTCCACTCCGGCGAAATCCATGGCCCTTCGACGTGGAGGCCGACCACCCGGGCACCGGCGTAGCCCGGCGGCGGCCCCTCCTTCAAGATGTCGATGGCGGCAGCCACCGTCTCGTATGGAGCGCTGACAATGGTGGGAAGGAAGGAGCCGACACCTGTCTCGGGGAGATGTTCGCCGACCGCCCAGATCGTCTTCGGATCTGCAGTGAAGTCATGCCCCCAACCACCGTTGATCTGAATCTCGACCAAGCCCCCTGTCTGGCTCATGCCTGGAGGCCGTGACCGCTCGGATAGAGCGCCGGGATGGCGGCGGGGAGACGCCCGACCAAGGGGATGTCGCCGAAAAGGGCCGCGGCCAAAGCCTGGAGCGAAGGGAGATGGCCGCTATAGGTGCACAGATGCGTGCTCGCTCGCGGATAGGCAGCGAGGTCGTAAGGCGTGCGCAGCGCGACGGTGACGACGGGCTTGCCGGTGTCGAGCATCGCATCGACCATGCGGGCCTGCGCCGGCGGGGCATTGACAGTGCCCATCACGACGACGTCGTGACGCATGGCGACATCGACCGCCGAGGCAATGTCGTTCTGATCCGGTTGGTGGGGGAAGACGATGCCGGTCACCTCTCCTCCGCGGGCCCGGATCGCCTCGGCGAGGTGGGGCGGGTAGAAGGTGCTGGTGTCGGCTGGCGTGACGATCACCGGCTCCGGCTCGAGACAGAGGATGCTCGGGGCCGGGACCGACGAGAGTGGAAGAATTCCGGCATCGTTGCGGACGAGGGTCACCGAGCGGGCGGCCAGCTCGGCTGCCAGGCGCCCTTGATCATCGGATCCGACCATCTCGGGGTGCAGGTCCGCAGGCTTGACCGATCCACGCAGCTTCTCGATCCGAGCAGAAGATGCTCTCAGGGTCTGGTCCGGAATCAGACCCCGCGAGTGTCCCATGTCCATGGCGACGCGGGCCCGATCCTGCAGATCGAGGTCGGGCATGCAGAGCAGAAGGTCGATACCGCTACGCATCATGGCGATGACCTCGACCACCTGCGCCGGCCCCTGCTCGAGGGCGCCCATATCGAGGGCATCGGTCATGATGACCCCATCGAACCCCAGGTTCCCACGTACAAAGCCGTCGATGCCATGCGCCGAAGAACAGATCGGTATGTCTTGGTTCCCGGTGAGGGCTGGAACGAGCTGATGGGCCACCATCAGCATGCGGGCACCGGCATCGATCCCCGACCGGAATGGTGGCAGCTCGACCGCCTCCAGACGTCCCAGTTCGAGGTCGAGGCTCGGAAGTTGGTAGTGGGGGTCGACGCTCGCCTCGCCGCTGCCGGGGAAATGCTTGAGCGTGGCCAGGACGCCGGCTTCGTCGAAGCCCTGGACCATGGCGCTCGTCAACGTTGCTACCAGGTCGGGATCCTCGCCGAATGATCTGACCCCCCACGACGGATTGTCTGCCTGTGTGGCCACGTCGGCCACCGGGGCGTAGTTCACATTCACCCCCACCGCGGCCAGCTCCCTTCCCATGGCCGCCCCCACCTTCTGGGTCAGGGCGGCATCGTTTGCGGCGCCCAGGGCCATGTTCCCGGCGAAGGGGGTAGACCCGGCGAGGCCGAGTAGCTGGCCACCTTCTTGGTCTGCGGCTATGAGGAGGGGCAGCGGGGAGGAATTGGCCTCCTGCAGCGTCGCGGTGAGCTCGGCCACCTGTCGGGGGGAGCTCATGTTCCACTCGCGGAACAAAGTAACCCCGGCTGGTGGTGACTCAGCGAGCCGGTGTCGCAACCAAACCGGCATCTCGGTCCCCTCGAAGGCCAGCATCAAGTGCGGGTCGGCGATGCTCATCGCATGTGCGGGAGGGGGTTCAGCCCTTGACCGAGCCGGCCAGGAGCCCGCGGACGAAGAACCGCTGCAGTGTGATGAACACGATCAAGGGGATGACCATGGAGACGAAGGCCCCCGCCGTGAGCAGATGCCACGCTGCGCCCCGGCTCCCCACCAGCTGGGCCAAACTCACGGTCACCACCGCGACGTCGGGGTTGGTACCGAGGAAGACCAGCGACACCAGCAAGTCGTTCCAGACCCAGAGGAACTGGAAGATGGCGAAGGCGGCCAGCGCCGGGTAGGAAAGGGGGATCACCAGCTTCGTGAAAGTGGTGAAGGGGGTTGCGCCATCGATGTAGGCCGATTCGAAGATGTCCTTCGGCAATTGCGAGATGTAGTTGTAGAGCAGATAGACGGCCAGAGGAAGTCCAAAACCGGCGTGCGCCAGCCATACACCTACGAAGGTCCCGGTCAGGTCGTTCTCGGCATAGATCCTGAGCAGGGGCACCAGCGACATCTGCAGCGGGATGACCAAGAGCCCCACCACGACGGCGAAGAGGAAGCTGCGGCCGCGGAACCTGGTCC
>JALDXM010000070.1:0-8301 GCA_032155085.1 Actinomycetota bacterium
GTGGTGCTCCCACCGCCATCGACGGTGACCCCAAAGGTGCTGGAGAACAGGGCCAGTGCGGCAACTGCCCCGGCCGCACAGGCCAGGATCATCACTCCTCGTTTGGCGCTCTTCTCGTATTTCTTCGGCGGCTTGCCGATCAGGGCACCCAGGGCGATCGCGATCGCCATGACCGCCGCGACATGCGACCTGATCTGTGAAGCCAGGTAGATCCCGGGCGCGATCAGGAGCAATGAGGAGAACTGATAGAACTTGAGCAGTCGGGATGCCCCATAGGCGGCCAGACCCAGGAAAAACACCATCAGGGCGTCCTTGCCGATGCTCGATGGCCAGAAGATGAGACTGGGGGCGAACAAGACCGCCAGTGCGTACATCTTGAGCTGATGGCCCTTGAGCCAGTGACGCCCAGCGAGAAAGAACAGGATCATCCCGGTGAAGGCGATGAGGCCGAACATGATGAATCCCCCGAGCATGCTCGGCTTGTATGGAGCAAAGACCAAGCCGGTGGCGATCTCGGTGAAGGCGGTGCCAGGCTGACTCGACTGTGAGACCGGGACCTGCATCCCGCGCCAGACTTGGGAGAAGATCCCGCCCCACATGTAATAGCTGTACGAGTCTCCGCTCTGATACAGCACGGTGACCATCCAGAATCGGCCGAAGGCGCCGATCAGCTTGACGACGGCGGCCCACACGATCCATTGCGGGAGCCAGTCGCGGTCTTCCTTTGTGGCGGCCGCTTTGCCTACCCAGCTGAATACGACGAGGGCCAGCACCGAGAACAGGAGGGCTTCGAAGACAGCGGTACCGTCGGTGACCACCTCCTTGTCCGATGACTGGGCCAGGAAAGGCGCATGCAGCGCCAACAACGAGTACATCACAACAGCTCCAGGTCACTGATGGCGAGGTCCCATGACGCCATCGACTCCACGTCAACCTCGAGATCCCGCAACGGCTTTACCACGAGCGTGAGCGCCCTGACGCCTGGGACCGGTACCAGGCCGCTGCGAATCGCGGCCGCCCGTTCCGGGGAGCCGGGGGAGAACCAGGCGGCGATGTAGCCGGCCCGTGAGCGACGCGTGGCGGCCCTCATCGCCGTTGCAGGTCGCGGCCCGAACACATCTGCCACCACCAGCTCGCGGCGTCCTTTCCTCATGTTGGGACGGACAACGGCGGTCGAGGCGCCTGAGTCGATCCTGAAGTACCGGGCGGATGGGTGGGAGCCGAATCGCCATTTCAGATAGGCCTCGGACCTCGGGGTGCGCAGACCGCGCGGCGCTCGGTCGGCGACTGCGAGGGGAATTGCAGGCTTGGGATCGGCGAGAAAGCGTTCTGGCTCGGTGACCGGGCCGGGGTGACGGTCGCTCACCAGGCGCGGCGAAGGACGTGCCATGACACCCACCGGCCCTACTTCTTTCCACCCCATGGAGAGATACCCCGCACCCGATTTCTCGTTGGGTGTATTGAACACCAGATCGACCTCTTTGGCTACCGCTAATTCGAGAGCTTCTTCGGTGAGTCGGCGAAAGATCCCACGACGCTGGTAGTCGGGATGGGTCGCTGTGTCCACGGCGCGGACACAGCGGACAGTCGCTCCCGCCTTGGTGAGCAGGTCCCATCTCATGAAAGCCCGCAGCCCGACGATGCGGTCGTCGGCCTCGGCAAGGATGGCAATCGATGGGCCGAACGGATTGTCGAAGTGCTTCCAACCGAACAGCTCCGGGGTGCGGCGGAGCAGTGGCGGCTCGCCCAAGGAGGCTCTCAATAGATCGAGTACCTCGGGGACGTCGCGCTCATCGAGCTGGCGGGTGGTGATCGTGTCAGCCACCGACCACCTGCCTATAAATGTCTTCCGTGGCCCGGACCATCGGCTCGAGGCCGTATTCCTTCTCCACCATGTCCTGGGCTGCCTGCCCGAGGCGCTCGGCCAGGTACGGGTCGTTGATCAGCTTCTCGATCCCGGCGGCGAGGGCGACAGGCTCGTTCGGCTCAACCAGGATCCCGGTGACACCGTCCTTGACGATGCCAGGGACACCCCCAGCGGCAGCGGCCACTACGGGCCGGCCCAGTGCCATGGCCTCGAGGATGGCGACCGGGAGCCCCTCGACACTCGACGGGTTGACGAACATGTCGGCGGCGGCGACGAAGTTCAGCGCGTCTGCCCTACGCCCCATGAACCTGAGGTTGTTCTCTATGCCGGCCTCGAGAGCGCGAGTGCGAACCCGCTCCAGGTCACCCGGATACTTCTCGCCCCCGATGGAGACGAACCTGACCGAAGGCTGACGTTCGTGGAGATGGGCGACCGCGTCGATGAGCACGTCGTGCCCCTTGCCCGGTCGGATGTTGCCAACGTGCGCCACCAGGAGGTCGGAATCCGAGAGCCTTAGCTCTTTCCGGGCGGCTTTGACACCTTCGGGATCGGTGTGGACGGCCACCCCATTCGGAATGATGAGAGCGGGGTCGCCAGGCCACCCGCTCACCGAGCCGGCCACCGCCCCCGAGACCGCGGTGGCTGCCGTGTTTCGGCCATAGGTCATTTTGTTCAGCGTGCGGGTCAGCGGCCGGTAGGAGTCGGCCATGTTGTGCTCTGTGTAGACCACCGGAACCGGGGAGACGACCCGGGCCACTATGCCCATCGTGGGGAGATGGGCATGGATCAGATCGATGTCGTGCTCTTGCACCAGCCTGCGAAGGCGACCCGCGGTCGGGAATGTGAGGCCTCGTTGGCCCCCGATCATGTGCACCTCGATGCCCTGGCTCTCGAGGTCGGCCACCAATTGGTCCTTCCATGGGAGTACGTAGGCAACCTCGTAGTGAAACGACTCACGGTCCCAGAAGCGGGCGCCCTCCGAGATCAGCTTCTCGGCGCCGCCGATCCCTAGCCCTTTGATCAGGACCAGGACCCGGATCCTGTCCGAGCCCAACTCAGCCCCGGTCGGCGGAGAGCAACTCCTCCATGCCCTCTTCGAAGGAAATCTCGGCCTTCCAGCCCAGGACTTCTTCGATGCGGGATGCCGAGACATATGACGGCGGCACATCCCCCGGCCGGGGCTGCCCGTAGGTCACCTCGGTGGGGAAGCGCTCGGACACCATGTCGGCGAGCTGCTTGATGGAGATCATCTCGGATGAGACGACATTGAGTGGTAGACCTCGTGCCTCGCTCTTGGCCGCGGCCACGAAGGCGCGGGCGATATCGCGGGCGTGAGTGAACTGTCGTCCCTGAGAACCGTCGCCCTGGATGGTGATCGGCTCACCCTTGAGGGCCTTGGCGATAAAGATTTCGAACACCGCGTTGGGTCGCATGCCGAGCCCATACGCAGTGCCCAGACGCAGTGCGATGACCGGCACATCTCTCAGCCGGTCGGCGGCGAGAAGCATGCGCTCACCGGCCAGCTTGGTGATGTTGTAAGGGTGATCCGGCTCACACGGATGCTTCTCGTCGACCGGCTCGTAAACCGGGTGGCCGTAGACCTCCCATGTCGACGCGTAGACGACGCGGGCACCAGATGCCTCGGCGGCGAGAGCGATGTTGGTGCTACCCGTCACGTTGACCGCAGCGGCGAGCTCGGGGTTGGTCGCTGCGAGATAAACGTCGCCGATGGCCCCGATGTGCACCACGACGTCATGGCCTTTCACGGTCGCGGTCAGCGCATCGAGATCGAGAAAGTCCCCGACGACCGAGTCGACACCTGGCTCGTCTGTTTCTTTCTGGTCGTATCCGGTAACGGCGAAGCCGTCGGCCAGCAATGCTCTCGAGACGTGTTTGCCGATGAATCCGGCAGAGCCCGTCACCAATGCCTTCATGGTGAGTCCTCCCTCTGAATACCCCACTGAGGGGTCGAAGATTAACACGGAGCGTGATCGTGGCTCAAGGGGGGCTATTCCCCCATCGCACAATTCTCCTGATTGGATAGTTTTGGGACCTCGTTCTCGAAAAAAATCGGGATAAGGCTGGAAACCGTCACGCAGAGTGGTTAAGGTTTCGGACGGAGTCGGGGCGCCTTACGACGTCTCGGCGGGGTTGGGGGGTTGATCGCATCAGCGGTTTCGATCCCTGACTCGGGATCATTGGGAGGCATCGGGTGTGCCAACGGGGCTGACCGCCGCCGTGCTCACCCGAACTGGGACAAAGAGGGCGGATCCGTGAAAAATCGGTTCACCGGGCGTATTGGGGCTATTTCAATCGGGGCACGGGCGGCGAGGCTGCCGAAGAGAATCCGTGCTGGGGCTTTCTCCATCGGGGCGCAGGTCGCCACGCTGCTGGCGCAATTCCGAGCCGACATCTCCTTTGCTTTCGTCGACGCGATGGTCATCGCCGTTGCCTATATGTCGGCGTTGGGTGTCATGTCGCTCGACAGAGGGCTCGCCGGTGTCTGGTGGGGCAGGGTCGCACTAGCCCTACCTGTCATCATCGGTGTCCACCTCGTGGCCAATGTGGCGATGGGCGCCTACGGCCACGTGTGGGAGCACGCCAGCATCAGTGAGGCCCGCAGGGTCATCGCCGCCACGTTCTGGGCTGGCTCGGTGCTTCTGCTCTTCACCCTTGCGCTCGGCGATCTCGAGCTCATCGAAGGACCGGGCAACCGGCCAGTGCCGCTTTCGGTCATCGTGTTGGGTTCGCTCATCAGCCTGGGGTTCCTCGGAGCGGTTCGTTTCCGCTCTCGTCTCTTCTCTTTCCACCGCGGGCTCAAGCTCGATGCTCGCGATCGTGTCCTCATCCTGGGCACAAGCAAGCGAGCCGCTGACCTCGCCCGCTACACGACTCCGTACGAGGTCGATGTGGTCGGCTTCGTGAGCTCTGGGCCGACGCCCAAGGCCAAGCGTCTCGCCAACCTCCCCATCGTCGGCGAGCTGGAGGACATCGCCGACCTGGTGACGAAGTACAACGTGCAACAGGTCATCGTCGCATCCGAGGGTGCGAGCGTCCTCGCCCGGCGCCTCGTCGACTTGTGTGTCGACGTCGACGTCCGGCTTCGGATCGTCCCCGACCTCGACGAACTGCTCACTGGCTACGACGGTGGTCCTGACATCAGAGATCTGCAGATCGAGGACCTTCTCCTTCGCCCGACCGTGACCACCGACCTGGAAGCAGTCGAGTCGATCCTCTACGGCAAGACAGTTCTGGTCACAGGTGCCGGCGGCTCAATCGGCTCAGAGATCGTCAGCCAGGTCCTTCGCTTCATGCCTGAGAAGGTCGTGGCGATGGACAATGACGAAACCCATCTCCACGACAACATGGTGAAGTGGGAGGCGCCGGCCGGCACGCGCCTCATCCCGGTGCTCTCGGACATCAGGGACAAGAGGAAGCTCAAGGCCCTCATCAAGAAGTACCGGCCACAGGTCATCTATCACGCTGCCGCTCACAAACACGTTCCCATCCTCGAGGAGTGGCCAGAAGAGGCGATCAAGACCAATGTGGTCGGGACCAACAACCTGCTCAGGGTGACACGGCGCATCGGTGGGGTCGAGCGTTTCGTCCTCATCTCGACCGACAAGACCGTCCAGCCCAAGGGTGTCATGGGCGCCTCGAAGAGAATGGCCGAGCTGCTGGTCCAATCCGCCTCTGACACGGAGGTGAACGGCTGTATCTACTCGGCGGTCCGTTTCGGGAACGTCCTTGGCAGCCGCGGGAGCGTCGTTCCGACGTTCATGGAGCAGATCCGTAGCGGCGGCCCGGTGACCATCACCGACGAGCGCATGACCCGCTACTTCATGACCATCGCCGAGGCGGTGCAACTCGTGCTTCAGGCATCGGCGCTGGCGGAGCGCGGTGAGGTGTTCGTCCTCGACATGGGCCAGCCGGTGCGCATCATCGATCTTGCCCATCGCATGATCCGTTTGGGTGGGCTGGTCCCCGGCCGTGATATCGAAGTAAAGACCGTGGGCGCCAGGCCAGGAGAGAAACTGGTGGAGGAGCTGGCCACGGGCCCGCTTCTGGGTAGCGCCCATCCTCAGATCAATATTGCGATGACAGACGCTCCTAGCCCTGACTTGTTGCAGGCCAGCGTCAAGCAGCTGAAGAAGATGTCCACCGCAGGTGGAAAACAGGAGCTCAAGCAGCTCCTTTTGGCCCTCGCCAATCGCGAGTGGTCGGGGGATGAGACGATCGATCTGACAGAAACCGATGAGGTGACACAGTGGATATGACAACGATCAAGGGCATAGCCAAGGCCAGGTGGTGGCTGCTGCTCGCCGCCGGCATCCTGGCATACGTGGTCTCCGGCGAGCTCGCCGAGTACCGCAATGCCAACCTTCCGCCGTTTGAGGCGATGGCCTCGGTGACCTTCACCGAGAACCCGCAAACAATCGACAGGGAGGACTTCGAAGCATTCCTCGACACGCAGCAGCTTCTGGCGACCGACGTCAACTCCGACGTCATTGGCGAGACGCCTGGGTCGTTTATCCCATGGCTCATGGCCGAGGTCGATCTCGAGACAGAGGCGAACCAGCTGCAGTTCATCGGACGAGGCTTCACTCAGGCTGAGGCAGATGCTCTCGCCGAATCGATGCAGAAGAACTATCTGGCCGTTTCCACCGTCGGCGCCGGTCTCGAAGGTATGAGGGAAGATCTGCAGACGACGGCCAGCGACATCCAGAGACTCCGTGATGAGATCAGGGATCTCCAGGCCGCCACTCCTCCCACTCCCGAGCAAGTGGCTGAGACCACGCAGAGAACGGTGCTGGAGAACCAGGTCGCTGCCCTTCAGGCACATCTGGGCAACCTGACCACCCAGCTGATGAACCCCGAGCTGGTCTTGCGGACGCCGGAGTCGATCCAGGCCGAGATGGACCGAACCCTGGCCCGTCTCAGCGAACTTCAGACCCAGCTTGCCGCGTTCCCACCCGTGGTCGATCCGACGACGATTGACCAGCAGGACCCGGTGCTCACGCTCAAGCAGCTCGAGTTGCAGCAGTTGGAGACCCGGTGGAACAGCCTGTTCACCGGCATCCTGGAGCAGGAGTCGCTTGCCAGGTCGAGCGGGGTGGACAGCCGCCCGGTGACCCTGGACGCGGCCTCGACGTCGAGCAACCAAATGCTGGCGACGATCGGCGCGGTCGCTGCGGCCCTCATCGGGCTGGTCGCCATCGAGCGTGGGCGGGGCATGCTGTGGTCCCAGAAGGACTTGGACGAGGGCCCTCCCGTCATCGTCGAGCTTCCCTCGCGGCCGATGGCCGTCTTTCATCACCCGACCACGCAGCCTTGGTATTTGGAAACCCCGGGTGGGCGGCGCAAGGCGGCAATTCAGATGCTCCGGAGCCAGTTGGACGATTACGACGACGCGGTCGTCGCCTTCCAGGGCAGTGGGGTGTTCAAGGAGGACATCCGCGAGCTGACCTCGGACGTGGCCGTCGCGGTTGCAGTCTCGGGGCGGAGCGTCCTGCTGCTGGACGTCGCGTTCGACAAGACGAACCACATGGTGGAGTGGGGCCCGGAGTCGGGGCCGACGCTGTCGAGCCTGCTCACAGGGCCGGCCACCGAGCGTGAGGAGCTCGTCTCTGAGTTCAAGACCGCGCTGCTCTCGTCACCTGAGGTCGTGCACGGTCTCCGAGCGATCCGCTCGGGCAACGGCAAGCGTGACGCTGCCGACGTGCTCTCGGGCTACCGGTTCGAGATCATGCTGGAGGTGGCCCGCGAGCTCTTCGACCTCGTCTTGATCTCCGGTTCCAACCTGGGAGAGGCCGCCTCTCATGTGCTTGCGCAGAGAGTCGACGATGTGCTGCTGGTCGCATCGGCCGGTCACACGGTGACTCGCTCACTCGAGGCTGCCGATCGGGACTATGCCATTCGGCGGGCGACCCTGCTCGGGGTCGTCCTGCTCCGTCGCCGCCGGACCAAGTTCACTCGCTGGTTCTCGACCGGATTCCGGGGTTGGCTGTGGAACACGATCGACCGCTTCTCTCAGGGGAAGGGCGACACAGCTGACGACACCGAAGGAGCCGCAGTCGAGCCGATCGACGTGGCAGATGACGCCGATGGACAGGGCAAGGGAGGCGCCCATGTCCGAGATGACAAGAAGTCAGTCGACTGAGTCCGTGGAGGGTGGCCCGATGCCGCCCTCCCCGGGCGCGACTTCGCTGATGCGCCAAGGGATCCGTCAAGCCTCGAAAGGGGTCTTTGCCGCAACGGACCTCCTGTTGGGTCCGTGGCCCGGGCCTCGCATCCTGATCTATCACCAGATCGGGGCGGGCTCGGGCATGCAGATGGATCTCTCGGCGGAGATGTTCCGGGGCCATGTCTCATGGCTATCGGACCATGGCCGGATCGTCGGCTTCGGTGACGCCCTCTCTGGGGCCGACGATCCG
>JALDXM010000071.1:0-8287 GCA_032155085.1 Actinomycetota bacterium
GGACGCGCTCGCGCGTTGGTGCTCCCAGACGGTCGGAACGTCGTCGCGGTGTGACGACTCCGACGGTCTGGCAACGGTCTTAGGGCCGGGTTCGGTCCCAAGACCACGGCACCAGGCATGAAGCTGGCCGTGTTCGGGCTGGGGTACGTCGGCTCTGTCACTGCTGCGTGCCTGGCCGAGGACGGGCACCACGTCATCGGGGTCGACACCAATCCGCAGAAGATCGAGATCTTCAACTCGGGTCGTGGCCCGATTCGCGAGCCAGGGCTCGACGACCTGATCAAATCGGGAATCGAACTCGGGATGTTGATCGCCACCAGCGATACGAGGAGCGCCGTGGCGGAGACCGATGCAGCCTTGATCTGTGTCGGGACGCCGAGTCGATCCGACGGAAGCATCGACCTCGATCACGTTCGCGCCGTGATGACCGCCATCGGTGAAGCCCTCCAGGAGAGAACTACTCCCTACACGATCATCCTGAGGTCGACCGTCCTCCCCGGCACGACCAGGGATGTCGTAGTCCCGATCCTCGAGCAGGCATCCGGTCACAAAGTCGGCGGGCAGATCGATGTGTGCTTCAACCCGGAATTCCTCCGTGAAGGCTCGTCGATCCGCGACTACCGAGAGCCGCCCAAGATCGTCGTGGGCACCGAGGACGGCAAGCCGTCGGAGATAGCCGAGCGACTCTACGGGCAGTTCGATTGCCCTCGTTTCGACACGGTCTTCGAGGTCGCCGAGCTCGCCAAGTACGTGGACAACACCTGGCACGCACTCAAGGTCAGCTTCGCCAACGAGATGGGCCGGCTCGCCCGAGACATGGGCGTCGACGGAAGGGACGTGATGTCGATCATGTCCGGCGACACCAAGCTGAACATCTCGGCCAAATACCTGCGACCGGGGTTCGCCTATGGCGGCTCGTGCCTCCCCAAGGACGTCTCCGCCCTGCAGTCCCATGCCCGATCGAGGGAGCTCGAGTTGCCACTGGTCGCAGCTATCCCCCGAAGCAACGACGAACACATTCAGTCCGCCATGGACCTGATCGGCGAGCTTGGCGTCAGTCGGGTGGGGCTCCTCGGTCTCACCTTCAAGAAGGACACCGACGACCTCCGCAATAGCCCATACCTCGAGCTGGCGCGTCGTCTCGTGGGGCTTGGCGTGGAGGTTCGGGTCTTCGACCCCGACCTCGACCCGGAAAGCCTCATCGGGGCCAACATGGACTTCGTCAACGGGCAACTGCCCGGCTTCGGACAGTTCCTCGTCACGTCCTCTGCCGACGTCATGGAGTTCGGCGAGATCGTCGTGCTGGCCAAGGATGCTGAGTCCCTGGTCGGGGCGGCACTGGGGCTCCGGCCGGATCAACACCTGCTCGATCTCACCGGGATGTCGGTCAAGCCGGTAGATGGGAATTACGTTGGCATCGCCTGGTAGACGCGTCCTGATCATCGTCCAGAACCTGCCGGTCCCATTCGATCGGCGAGTGTGGCTCGAGGCGACCACGCTTCAAGCACATGGCTATGAGGTCTCTGTGATCTGCCCCAAGATGAAGGGGTTCAACGAGTCACATGAGACGATCGAGAACGTCGACGTGTACCGCTATCCGATGCCCCTCGATCCCACCTCCAAGCTCGGCTTCATCGGCGAGTTCGCCTGGGCCTGGATCGCCACGCTGCTGCTCACCATCAAGGTGGCGACGCGAGGTCGTGGCTTCGACCTGATCCACGCCTGCAATCCGCCGGAGACATACTGGGCGCTCGCCCTGCTCTGGCGGCTCGCCGGCAAGAAGTTCATCTTCGATCACCACGACCTGTCTCCTGAGATGTACGAAGCGAAGTTCGGCGAAGGCGGGGGGCTCGTGCACCGGCTCCTCCTCTTCATGGAGCGCCGATCCTTCCGAACCGCAGACGTCGCCCTCGCCACCAACGAGAGCCATCGGGCAGTGGCCATCGACCGAGGGGGGATGGACCCGGATCGGGTCTTCATCGTGAGGTCCGGCCCCGACCTCAAGCGGTTGACCGTCTACCCCCCGGACCGGTCATGGGCGAAGTCGAAAGAACACGTCATCGCCTACCTGGGCGACATCTCGGCCCAGGACGGCGTCGATGGCCTGGTGAGGGTCATCGCACACCTGAGCCAGCGCCGAGACGACTTCCACACGGTGGTGATCGGTGGTGGGTCGGCCTGGGAGGACGTGAGACGCTACGCAGAGGAGACGGGGGTGGCCCACCTCATCACGTTCACCGGTGTGGTCAGCGACGAGGTGCTGTGCCGGGCCCTGTCGTCGGCGACGGTGGCAGTCGACACGGTGCCCAAGAACTCCTGGTCGGATCGGTCGACCATGAACAAGATCATGGAGTACATGTATTTCGGACTTCCGGTGGTTGCCTACGACCTGACCGAGACAAAGCGATCAGCCCAGGATGCGGTTACGACCGTCACCCCTGGAGACGCAACGGAGTTCGCAATGATTCTCGACGAGCTCCTCGACGATCCGGAACGACGTAAGACCATGTCCGAGGCGGGAAGGGCCCGTATCGAGGACTCCTTGAGCTGGGAGCATTCGGTCCCGCACCTGCTCAACGCCTACCAACGGGCGACCGGCTCGCCACGGCCCGTCGGTCACGCTGCGACTACTCATTGAATAGCCGCCCCGCAAGCAGCTGATAGTTCCGTCGGTGGCTAGACGCCTGCCGGCCTGCCGGGTCGGCTCAGAGTCATCAAACCCAACCCCAGCCCGAAGATCGACCATATCCACGCCGACACCGGGGGGCCCTCGATGGAAGGATCGAAAACTGCATTCACCAACACCGCCAGAGCGACGGCCATTGCTACAACTGCGACCCCGGCCTCGACGCGGAGGCCTCGGGCCGCGAGCGCACGTCTCGACCGGATCATCAGGATGTACCAGATCGCCCACATCGCGAACCAAAGACCCACCCCCAGGTAGCCGCTGCGGGCGAAGATGGTCATATGGGAGTTGTGAGCGTTGCGAAGCTCCGTCTCACCGGCCCCCTCGAATCCGTAGAGCTCACCGAGGCTCACGCCGTAGCCCCTGCCGAGGAAGGGGGCATTGAAGTTGACGTCCCGGAAAACCGCGCTCCACAGATCCATGCGCCACGATGAGTTGCCCACCAGGTCCCCGGAGGTCGCTACGGCATCGGGATTGACGACACTGACGAGATTCTCGACCAGCTGCTCAGCTGAGATCTCCCGGCTGTTGGAGAAGAAGGACACCCTGATGTCGGCGACGGCAAAGATCAAGCCGACGATGATCACGACGGTGCTGATTACTCCGACAAAGTGCCTCTGGCCCGATCTAGCGAACCAGTAGATCAGAGCAAGTCCGGCGATTGCCGCGATGAGGCCTCCCCTGTTCTGGATACCGGCCACCACGAGGAACACTCCGCTCACAGCGGTCAGGATCCCTCTCTGACGCTGAGTTATCCCGGTGTCCTTCTCGTCGAGCATCCACATGAAACCAAGGACCCCAGTAATCAATACCGAGGTGTTGGAGCCGCGATGGGCCCAGATCGGAACGTCTGAATCAGGAACGAGGGGCTGGGTCAACACCTGGCCCAGCACCAGGGACACGGGAGCCCAGGCGACGAACCACGGCACGAGCTTGCCGAACCAGCCGACGATCGGCCTTATCCCGCGGCGACGCACGAAGTCGGCAACGAAGAAGGCAAGGAGCCCGTAGTACCACTGGGAGGCGTCGCGGAGGGCGTCGAATCCATGCTCGCCGAGATACGGGAGAGTGCGAAAGGCGCTGAAGACGAGGAACACGCCCAAGGCCAGGCGAACCGGAGACCGCAAATCCGGATTGGTGATCGGGTAGAAGCAGATCAGGTACACGGTGATGATGGCCAGAGCGATCTCCCCCACGAACAGCGGGGTGCCCGGCACGTGCAGGTAGGCGAAGCCCCTGTCACCGAACATGAACCCGGCCAGGAGAACGCCAAGCACCATCGCAGGAACACGAATAGGTGACTTCGAGTATGACTCCGGTCCTGATAGGAGGGCTGCCTCAGGCCGCGGGATCGTTGATGAGGTGAGGCGGGGCGTGGTCAGCCCCGCTGGCTCTCGGCCACCGGGTCTAGGGACTCGCCTTCACCTCGGATGACCTTGATCGAACTGACGAGCGAACGGTCCCGGGGCACGAACGGCACCCTGGTGAATGCAAACCCAAGGATCTCGGTGCCGATGCCACGGAGATGAGCGGCCGTGGCTTCGATGTCCCGAACTCGGGTCCCTCTGGGCACGACGAGGATGGCCGCTCCCACCTTCGACGCCAGAGTCGTGGCGTAAGCCACGTGGAGAAGGGCTGGAGTGTCCACCAGGATCAGATCCGACTCGCTGCGAAGCCTGTAGAGGAATGTGTCTGTCTCGTCGCTCCGGAAGAAGCCGGCTGCGCCAACCGTCACCTGCCCACGGCTGATGAGGTTCAACTCACCACGCGCCACCTCGATGTCGGTCATCGCCGAGGCGAGATCAACACCTTCCGACACGACGTCGGTGATTCCTTTCACATGAATCGGGTCGACGCCGAACATATGACTGAGAGCCTGATTGCCAAAGTCGGCATCGATCATCAGGACGCGGGCGCCCTCCGAGGCTGCGGCGAGGGCCATGTTGGCCGTGGCAGTGGTCTGACCACTCCCGACGCCAACACCCACCACCACAATCGACCGGTTGACCAGATGGGGGGCCCGTGCGTCCAGGGAGGCAGCCAGGAATCGGAAGCCCTCGGCGGCGACCGACCGAGGGTTGTCGCGCACCGGCAGGTCGGATGAAATCTGCTCATCGGCGAAGTCGGTGATGCTGGCCAGCATCGGGGCGCCGACCAGCTGGGCGACCTCCTCACTTTGCGTCACGATGGCGGTGCGGGAGCTCCGGGCAAAAGCGGCAGCCGCGCCTATCAGAAGCCCCAGCATGCCGCCCGCCAGCGCGAGGCGAATCGGAAGGGTGCCAGAGTTGGTTGCGACGGTTCGTGCAGGGGAGAAAACGGCTGCAGGTGCCTTGTTCATCTCGGCCTCGACCGCGAGCTCGTTCCGCCTGCTGATGAGAGCGGCCTGCTCATCGATCGCGTTCTCCAAGGTCCGCTGCAGCGCTGGAGCGACAGCCTGAGAGGGAGCGATATCCGTTGTGAGCCTGATCACCTCGATCTGCTGCGTGATCGAAGCCAGCTCTGCCTCCAGAGCCTCTCGCACCGAGGGGGTAGCCGTACCGCCCAGCTGGTCCACGATCTCCGCTGCGCTGGCGATCAGGCCGGGTAGCTCGGCATTGAGCACCTCGAGCTCGCCCTGATCCAGCAGATCTTGCTGAAGCGCATCGATAGTGGCCTGTTGCTCCGCGATCGCATCGTCGAGCAGCTCTATCGCAGCTCTGCTGTTGGCGGTCGTCTGCTCCTCGAGCAACGCCTGGTAGGCGTCGAGCAAAGCATTCGCGCCACCGATGGCCTCCTCTTCGGAGTCGCCCCGGAACGCAGCGGTGGCGACATTGCTGTCGGAGGACCACCTGATCGAAAGGTTGTCCGCGAAGTCATCAACGCTGAGGGACTCGCCGGTGATGGCGCCGAGGTTGGAGGCGGCAGCAGCCATGACTGCTGGGGACTGGAGTATGGCGACTTGATCGGCCACGACACGTTCCTGGTCGGCGGCGTCCTGGGCGCCGAACACCGTCGCGGTCCGGGCCTCACTCAACAGGAAGGACGCCTCGGCGACGATCGGTGAGTACGACCGAGCGACAAACCCGAAGACGAGTCCTACAAGAGCGCCAATGATGACCATCGCCGCGACCAGTCGCCTGTCGCGCCAAACAGCCGAACTGATGGTGGTTTCCACAGTGCTTGAACTCATGCCCCTCGAACCCCGAGCCTCTCGAACCTGTAATCTACCTTCCCCCGGCCGATAACAAAGACCCAAAGGCGTGCTTTTGGCCCTACCTGGACCGATTTTTGGGTCGGTTAGCCCATTGTCATCGTCCCCGGCTTGCCGCGACGATCCCCGCTACCGATGACGCCCGACTCGACTGCTCCCGAATCTCCGCCTGCAGTGCTGCTGTCGGTCTGTGTCCCGACCATGGACCGGACCGATCTGCTGATGCGAAACCTCCATGCCGTCCTCGACCAGCTCGCACCCGGGGACCCGGTCGAGGTCCTCGTCTCGGACAATTCAGAAACTCTGGAATCAGCCGAGGCGGTGGCCAAGCTGTCAGAGGGGGGGGCACCCCTCTTTTACCAGCGCAACTCTCCACCGGTCTCGATGTCGGCCAATCACAACCTGCTCATCGAGCGAGCCCGCGGCGAGTACATCCTGTTCGTCCACGACGACGACTACCTCCTCGACGACGGGCTCCAGGCCCTTGTCACCACCCTGAGCCAGGAGCCTCGTGACGATGTGAGGGTTTTTGGTGTCAGGATCGTGGACATCGACGGGAAGACGATGAAGACCGAACAACCACGGGCACGTCGTCGCATGGGCCCCCGGTCCGCGCTCAAGGCACTCCTGTCGAGCTCCTCGTATGTCAGGGTTCCCGGTCTGGTCGTCAGCGCCAAAGCCTACGCAGCGTCGGGCGGCTTCCAGCCCAAGTCAGCACCTGCGATCGACTTCGCCATGAACGCGCGATTGTTCGGGGAGTTCGGGGCCACGACCGAGACCTCGGTCATCTCGGCCTACACGGTGCATCACTCGGCCACCACTACCGGCATGTTCAACGAGCAAACCCTGTCCCGGCTCAACGACCTGTTCGACGAGGTGAAGGGCGATGGGGTCCTGACCCCCAAGGAGGTGGAGAGGTGCCGGAGCCGCCACATGCATCAATTCGTGCTCGGGGGCACCTACAGAGCCATCCGCTCCGGTGACAACGACTCGGCCCGGCGCATCATGGCCCTGCTCGATTCGCCCCAGTTCGAAGCCGTCTCTTTTTCCTGGAAATGGCTCGCCGTGCGTCTCGGGTTCGCCCTATACCTCAAGCTGTTCTGAGCGAGGCGCAAACGCGGTACGCCAAACCGACCGGTAGCGGGCAGTTCTGAAGGCGTTTTGCCCGATGATCCCGAACGGCCGGGCGAATGCCCCGGTCACTCCAGCCGTGGCGGCGACAACGGCCGGGATCACAAGTGACGCAAAGTCGATCTTCGCCATCGGCACTTCCATGTTCGAGGCGATCAGCTGGTCGCGCAGCGGGGATGTGACGCTGAGCACCAGGTTGGAGAGGATCGTGACAGGAACCAGGAAGGAGATCTGATAAGCGCTCGGCATCAGTGCGAAAAGCGGGTTGAGGCTCCATGCGAAACCGGCGAAGAAAAGATACGTGATCCCGGCCACGGCGACGACCAGCAGAAAGTTCCGGTTGACGTTGATCGCCGCCTCTCGATCGGACGAGGCCGCCGCTCGCAGATGTCTCGACGCCATCGCCGCCGCCACCCCGGTCGTGACGACGAGCACCGGTTGGGCCGCCACCCGTGCCGCCTCGGCGAAACCCACGATCTCCGGTCCTGCAACGAGGGTCATGATCACCGACGCGACAAGGGTTCCGCCGTAAGCCGTGATGGAGGAGGCTGCCAGCCACCGCCCGGAGACAGTCACTACCGGGGCGCTCGGACGGACCAGCCATGCTCGCTTCGAGAGCAAGAGGCCGGTGCCGATTGAAGCCACGTTTGCGATCACCAGACTTCCCAAGGGTGCCCACGCCGGATCCACCGACATCGACCACATGACCAGGAGGGACAAGGCGACTGCGACCAGCTGGGCGCCGGACATCGCTGCTGCCACCCAGGACCTCTCCGCGATGTGAAAACCTCTGCGGAGGTGGTCCTGCATCGGCGAGACCACGGTGAGCCCGATTCCGGTCAAGGCGAGCTCGAGATCCGCGCTGGGGTCCGACCGCCACCAGATCAGGCCCCCCGCCACCAGGATGAATAACGAACCGAGAAGTGCCGGCGGGATTCCCTTTCCCAATGAATGAACGATCCCACCCATCCGCTCTCGCGCGTCCAGGCCGATCATCGAGACCTGGATCGGGGTGTAGGCGATCTCGATAGGCAAAAGGCTGCCGACCAGGAATGCGGAAAAAATCACCGAGTAGGTCCCGAGTTCCGCTGGCGAGAGCCAACGCACCGCTGCCAGACCTGCGGCGAAGGTGGCGAGGGAGGCCAGAGCGGCGTCGACGATCCCCGCGGGGAGTTTCTGGCGCAGGCGCTGCTGGTCGTCGATTGATGCGGACATTTAGAAAGTCATGCTCGATCTGGGGGCGCGGGCGATCGATCTCGAGACATGCACAGACCCAGTTC
>JALDXM010000072.1:0-8278 GCA_032155085.1 Actinomycetota bacterium
CCGGATGCGCGGACCGGTTACCTGAGGTCAGCCGCGCCACCTAGCCCAGGAACTCCTTCACCCAATCGTCGGCGGGGTGCGAGCGGAGCTCGGTGAGGGTGCCGGATTGGACGATGGTCCCTTCACGCATGAGGGCCAGCCGATCGGACAGGGCCTCTGCCTCCTCCTGGTCGTGGGTGACGATCAGGGCGGTCACTTCCTGCTCTTCGAGGATCTGACGGGTCTCCAGCATCAGCCGGTCCCGCAGCGCTCGGTCCAAAGCCCCAAGCGGCTCGTCGAGCATGATCAGACGAGGTTGTGGAGCCAGGGTGCGGGCAAGTGCAACCCGCTGTCTCTCCCCACCCGAGAGGTCGGCGATGGACCGAGCCCCGAATCCGGAGAGCCCGACCATGGCCAGCGACTCGGCCACCCGCGCTTCGATCGCGGCCGGTGGCAGGTTCATCATTCTCAAACCGAAGCCGACGTTGGACGCCACGTCGAGATGGGGGAACAAGGCGTACCCCTGGAACATGAGGCCAAACCCCTTTTGATGCGTGGGCACATCGGTGACCTCTCGCCCTTCCCAGATGATCGATCCCGCCTGCACCGGCACGAGCCCGGCGATCGCCTTCAGCAGGGTCGACTTGCCCGAACCCGATGGCCCCAGAACCGCAACCGACTCGCCGGCGACCACGTCGAGGTTCACATCGTGCAGTATCTGCTTGTCGCCGAGCGTCACATCGACCGATCGCACCTCCAGCATCAGAAGGTTCCGATCTCACCGAACTGGAGACGATCGATCCAGAGCACGATCACTGCGGTCATGGCGGCGAGGATGACGGCGAGCGCCAATGCCATGGCGAACGATCCGGTCCCAGGGCGGGAGAGCAACCTCACGATCATGACGGGCATGGTGGCGGTGTTGGGCCGGGCGATGAAGGAAGTCGCGCCGAACTCACCCAGCGAGACCACGAAAGCAAAGGCAGCTCCCACCAGTGCCGCCCGGCTGACGATGGGCAGGTCGATCTCACGCCAGACCCGGGAAGGAGAAGCCCCGAGGACCTGCGCCGCCTCCCTGGTCTCCGCGGGAATCGAGCGGATGGTGGGCACGGTCGCACGGACCACGAATGGGATGGCGACCAGGGCGTGAGCGATGGGTATCAGCCAGAACGAGGCACGGAGGTCGACCGGCTCGCCCAGGGCGACGATGAATCCGAAGCCGATAGTGACCGCTGACGTGCCCAGGGGCAGCATCAGAGTGAGGTCGAACCAGCGTGACAGCGTGCCGCGCCGTCCGGTGATCACCGTTGACGCCATCACTCCGATGGCGACTGCAATCAGTGAGGCGATGACCGCGAACAGCAGGCTGTTGCCGGCCGAGGTGATCGGGGTTCCGACCACCCGGTCCTCCTGGAACAGCCCGGCGTAAGCACCGGGTTGGAGGGACCTGGCAACGAGGACGACCACGGGGATGGCCAGGGCCGCGAGTGTGCCGCCGACAGCCGCCGCCACCCACCTCCGCGCCCTCCCTTCGGGGCGGGGGCGGCTGGACTCCGACCGCAACGTCCAGGTGGCGGTATGACGCTCCTGGTACCTGGCATAGGCATAGAGGGCGGTGGTGACGCCTGCCAGTTGGATCACTGCGAGGGCGGCAGCGAGTGGCAGATCGAAGAGGGTCACCGCCTGGCGATAGATCTCAACCTCGAGAGTGGCGTACCTGAAACCGCCCAGGATCAGTACTACCCCGAAAGAGGTGAACGTGAAGAGGAAGACGATGGATGCCGCTGCGGCGATCGCCGGTCGAAGCAGGGGCAGCGTGATGGTGCGAAACACCTTCCACTCGCTGGCCCCGAGCACCCGTCCGGCGTCGTGAAGATCGGGATCGAGTCGGCCCCAGAGGGCGCCCACTGTCCGCACCACAACCGCCACGTTGAAGAAAACATGGGCGGCGAGAATTGCACCGACCGAATCGCGCCAGCCCAGGGCCACGAACGCCGTGCCGACCACGACGGTCGGCAACACGAAGGGAACCGTGACCAAGGCAGTGGCCAGCTTCCTCCCCCGGAACTCGAACTGGGAGACCGCCCATGTCATCGGGGCGGCGACGATCAACTTCAGGACAGTGGAAACGACGGCCTGCCAGAGAGTGAACCAGCCGATCTGGAGCAGTCGCGCCTCGACCCCGTCGGTCCCGATCTCGATCTCGGAGAGGCCGAGGAAGAGGATCCTGGCCAGTGGATAGAGGAAGAAGTAGCCAATGAAGAGCGCCGGGATCGCGGCGATGGCCAGATGGCCCCAGCGGGCTCTTCTCATCAACCCTCCATCACCGCGACCCACTCGTCGATCCATCGGTCCCGGTTCTCGGCGATGGTTGCCGGGTCGAGCCGGGCCGGGTCGGCGGGGATCACGGTGTAGTCGAGGAATTCCGGCGGCAGCTCGGCTTCAGTGTTTGCGGGAAACACGAACCAGGTGAGTGGGATGTTCTCCTGGAACCGGACCGAAAGCATGAAATCAATCAACTCTCCTGCGGCCGCCGGGTACTCGGTCCCCGCCAGCACCCCGGCGTATTCGATCTGGCGATAGCACCCTGCTTCGACCACTCCTGTTGGCGCCTCGTCGAGAGGCTCGGTGGCGAAAATCACCTCGGCGGGGGGCGACGAGGCATACGAGACAACCAGCGGGCTGGCTCCCCCATATCTGGTGAAGTCGTTGTAATAGGCAGTGTCCCAGTCAGGTGCGACGTTCGCCCCTCCTTCCCGAAGGTCGGCCCAGAACTCGGTCCAGCCATCCTCTCCGTACTCCACGACGGTCGCCAGGAGGAAGGCGAGACCGGGTGAGGAGGTCGCGGGATGCTCCACCGTCAGCGTCCGGGCGACATCGGGATCTCTCAGCTCGTCGAGGTCGGTGGGGACCTGGCTCCCGGAGTCGGCGAACCACGCCTTGTCGTAGTTGAGGCAGACGTCGCCATAGTCGATCGGTGTCACCAGGTCCGTGTCCGGGATCAGGCCGGGGTCCACCGAGTCGCGAAGGGAACTGGTGTGCTCCACGAAGATCTCCTCCTCCAGGGCGCGGGAGAGGAACGTGTCGTCGACGCCGAACAGGACATCGGCCAGTGGGTTGTCCTTGGAGAGGGCAGCCTGGTTCACCATCGACCCGGCGTCACCGGCGGCGATCACATCGACCGAGATCCCGGTCTGCTCAGTGAACTCGGCAAAGGTCTCTTCATTCACCGATCCGGCGAAGGAGTCGTGGGCCATGAGACGCAGGGTCTCCGGCGTTGCCTCCTCTTCCCCGCCACATGCCACAGCCAGGGCCAGCAGCACCGTCAGGGTCAGGATCCGTCGCAATTTCATCAGCTCCTTGGTCACCGGGAGCGATGAGGCGGTTCCCTACGCCGGCATTATCCGGGTCAGGTTCGTCGGTCGGGGTCTGGCAGACCCCCTCTCAGCCCGGTCTCACCGAGCTCCCGTATTACGTCTTACGTTAAACGTTCTACGTTTTACGGAAGTCGGCCTTACCCGGCGGGGGCAAATACCAACACCGAGTTGTGTCCGCCGAAGCCGAACGAGTTGCTGATCGCGGGCCCCGGCTCCCAGCTCCGCGGCTCACGCACGATGTCTTCGAGCGGGATCTCCGGATCTTGATTCATCAGACCGATGTTGGGGGGCAGCTCGTGGCGACGCATCGATTCGATCACGACCGCGGCTTCGATCGACCCTGATGCCCCGAGGGCATGACCGGTCGTGCCTTTGATCGAAGAGATGGCGGGCTGATCATCGAAGACCCGATCGATGACCAGGCCCTCCGTCCGATCGTTCAAGTCGGTGCCGGTGCCATGAGCGTTCACATACATCACCGCGTCTGGTGTGATGCCGGCGTCTGACAGGGCCAGGCGGACGGCTCGTTCGGCGCCCTCACCTTCGGGGTGGGGGGCGGTGATGTGATGGGCGTCGGCCGTCGATGCACCGCCCTTCAACTCACCCAGGATGGTGGCACCTCGGTCGTTGGCCAGTTCCTCGGCTTCGAGGATCAGGATGCCGGCCCCTTCTCCCATCACAAACCCGTCGCGATCGACATCGAAGGGGCGAGACACCCCGCTCGGGGAAAGGGCACGGGCAGCTCTGAAGCCCTCATGGGACGCCGGGGTGGCTGCAGCCTCCGAACCACCTACGACTGCGGCATCGGCGTAGCCCCATTGGATCTGGCGGAGCCCGTCCAGAATCGACTGGGTGCCGGCGGCGCAAGCCACCGCCGGAGTGGTCACCTGGCCACCGAAGCCGTACTTGATCGAGATCCCGGCCGCGGCGGCGTTGGCCATCATCATCGGTATCAAGAACGGCGAGGCCCGAGGCTCGTCCTCATCGGCTACGTGGACCAGTTCCTCGAGGGACTGCAAACCGCCGATCCCCGAGGCGACCGAGACGGCAACACGAGTGAGGTCGATGTCGAGCCCGCCCGACTGCTCCAGGGCCTCGTGTGCGGCGACCAGGGCGAATTGGGCGAAGCGGTCGAGTCGCCGGTGCTCCCTTTTGGGCAGCCAGGGCTCAGGGTCCCAGTGCGAAACCAGGTATGGACCGGTCCCAAGAGGGCTTTGCTGCAGGCCCTTCCATAGGTCATCCATCCCAACTCCCGGTGCGGCCACGACGCCGACCCCGGTGACGACCACCTTGCGCGGGCTCATCTGAGTTGATTCTGCCCTATTCAGAGCGTTGGGAAAACGGTCCGTTGCAGTTTTCTCATACCACCGATCCAGTGGTCGTAATCGTTGGCCTTGTTCTGAAAGAAGCGAGCTACGTCAGGGTGGGGGAGAATCAGGAAGCGCTCATCGGCGAGACCTTGCACCACGGCTTCGGCCACCTCTTCCGGCTCGATGGCGAGCGGGTCAAGAAGGACGTGGAACTCGTCAGCCGAGTCGAGAAGTGGTGTCTTCACCCCCATCGGGCACAGGCAGCTCACCTTGATCCCCTGGTCCCCATAGGTGATCGCCAGCCACTCGGCGAACGACACGGCGGCATGCTTGGTGACCGAGTACTGGGCGGCTTTCAGGTTGGTGAGAAGGCCGGCTGCCGATGCCGTGGACAGAAAATATCCCTCGCCCCGGGCCAGCCATGCGGGGATGAGACGTCGAGCGGCATGGACGTGGGACATCACGTTCACCTGCCACATGAAGTCCCATCGTTCAGGCGGGGTCTGCTCGTCTCCGGCGAACCCAATCCCGGCATTGGCACAGAAGAGATCGATCGGACCGAACCGATCCTCGGCCAGATCGATCAGTGCGTCGTTGGAGGCAGGATCGGCCACATCCACCTGGACCGCCTCGGCCCCTATCTCTGCCGCCACGGCCCGGGAGGCATCGAGGTCGAGGTCTCCGAGGATCAGCCCCCGGGGCTGCTCATCGGCGAAACGACGGGCCAGGGCGGCACCGATCCCGCTCCCGCCACCGGTGACGATGACTACACGGTTATTCAGGTTCAAAACAGGGCGACACTAGGGATGGGGCTCAGATCCCGGCGTTGTCGAGCAGGGCCGTCCCCCCCTTGACCGAAGGAGCCAATCCGCTGGCCACTGGCAGCAGTTGCTCGCCGTAGAACCGCGCCGTGCTCACCTTCTCGGTGAGAAATCCTGGGGCGTAGCCGCCCGGGGAGCCGAGGGCGGCCACAGCGGCCCGGGCCATCAACCAGCCACCAAGGACGATGCCGAACTGGCGAAGATAGGGACTCGCCCCGGCTAGCGCCGAGCGCAGATCTCCCTCGATCAGACGTTTCCCGAGCCATGTCGTGGTCTCCCCGAGACCCTGAATCGCCACCGCCAGCTCCTCCCTAAACAGGGCCAGATCCTCATGGGGAGACATCGTCTCGAGCTCGGCTGCCATCTCGGCGATGAGTGTGGAGACGGCAGCACCGCCGTCGATAGGCACCTTGCGCAGCACCAGGTCCATGGCCTGGATCCCGTTGGTGCCTTCGTAGATGGGGGCGATCCTCGAATCGCGGAGAAGCTGGGCCGCACCGGTCTCCTCGATGTAGCCCATCCCTCCGTGCACCTGCACGCCCAGCGATGCCATCTCGACGCCGACGTCGGTGCACCAGGCTTTGACGATTGGTGTCATCAGAGCGAGCCGGTCCCCGGCGAGCTTTCGACGTTCCTCGGTCTCGGCGTGAAGTTGGTGATCACCTTCGGCGGCCACGAAATAGAGGAGCGAGCGCATTGCCTCGACGTTGGCCTTGATCGTGAGGAGCATTCGGCGTACGTCCGGGTGTTCGATGATGGCAACGCTGTCTTTGGAGTCGCCTCCGATCTCCCGCCCCTGAACCCGTTCCCGGGCGTAGCCGAGTGCCTGCTGGTAGACCCGTTCCCCGATGGCGACTCCCTCCATGCCCACGCCGACCCGGGCCAGGTTCATCATCGTGAACATGTTGCGCATGCCCTGATGCTCTTCACCCACCAGATAGCCGACAGCGCCCCGACCCTCGTCCCCGTAGGACATCACGCAGGTAGGTGAGGCGTGGATCCCCAACTTGTGCTCGAGGGAGACCACCTTGATGTCGTTTCGCTCACCGGGCCGGCCGTCCTCATCGAGGACGAACTTCGGGACGAGGAACATGGAGATTCCCTTGGTCCCCGGTGGTGAGCCCGGTGTCCTGGCCAGGACCAGGTGGATGACGTTGTCGGTCAGGTCCTGGTCGCCCCACGTGATGAAGATCTTCGTCCCGAAGAGGCGGAAGGACCCGTCGTCCTGGGGCTCGGCCCTGGTCCGTACCGCACCCAGGTCGGACCCGGCCTGGGGCTCGGTGAGGTTCATGGTGCCGGTCCACTCGCCGCTGACCAGCTTCTCGATGTAGGCGGCCTTCATCTCCTCGGTGCCATGGCGCTCCAGCGCCTCGACGGCTCCGTGGGTGAGCATCGCGGCGAGGGAGAAAGCCATGTTGGCCGTCTTGAACATCTCCTCGATTACAACGCCGACGATGTAGGGCATGCCTCCGCCTCCCCACTGCGCCGATAGATGGGCTGCGGACCACCCCGACTCGACGTACTTCTGATAGGCCTCCTTGAACCCGTCAGGGGTCCTGACCGTCCCCTCGGGCGTCAGCACCGAGCCTTGCTGGTCACCGACACGGTTGAGCGGCGCCATGACCTCGGAGAAAAAGCGCCCCGCCTCACCAAGGATCTGACGAACCGTGTCCGCGTCGATGTCCTGGTATCCGTCGAGCTTGGCCACCTCGTCGAGGCCGGCGACATGGGTGAGGGTGAACACGATGTCATCGAGACGTGGCTCGTATCCGGCCATGACCACAGGGTACCCCCACCCGAAATTGGGACGAGATGTCCCGCATATGACCCCTTTTCGTCCCAATTTCGGTGGGTCAGCTGGGTTTCACCTCACGTTGGGAGATGATCATGCCGTGGCGTGGCTCGTAGCCGAGACGCTCGTACACACCAAAGGCGCCGGTCGGATTCTCGGTGTCGACTCCGAGAATCGAATGGGTCATCCCTGCCTCGAGGAAGGCGTTGAAGGAGTGCTCCAGCAGAGCCGAGGCGACACCACGTCCCCTCCATGGCCGTCTCACCCCGATGCTTCTCACCCAACCGTCGCGTCGGCCGGTCACCTTCTCATCGTCCGGGGAGAACCCGTTGATTGAATATCCGACCACCTCGTCACCATCAACCGCCTGGAAGGACAGGTCGAGTCGGACTGCCGAACGTTCTATGAAATGAGCGAACGCCTCGGGATCCATCGGGGTCGATCCCCAGTGGTCCTCGAATGTCTCATTCAGGGCGAGGCGTGTCCTCATGTCGAGCGAGCGGTCCCAGGGGATGATCTCAACCCCGTCCGGCTTGCGGGGGACAACATGTCCGTCCAAGGCCCTGAGCATCTCCCTGATGTAACGCACCGGCTCGATGCCGAAGCGCCGGTAGAGACGCTTGTTGTCCTCGATCCAGTCGAACTCGGCGGTGCGCAGATACCAGGGGAGCGCCGGATCACATTCGACAAGACTCTCGGTGCCTCGCTCGATCTGCCAGGCGAGCAAGTTTCGGCCGATCCCCTGTCCCCGGTAATCAGGGTCGACAATGCCATAGAGAATGACACGTTCCTCTCGCTCACCGCTGGGGCGATGCCAGACGATGCCGTATGCGACCAGGGTCCCTTCCAGCCAGTAGCCCCTGGTGTCCAAATTCAGGGCGATGAACGGCTCACCGAAGTCGTCCTCCACCTCCTGGACTGGTGTGAGCGTCGGCAGGGCCCAAAAGCGCTCATAGCGGTTCATGAGCTCGGCTACCTCGGGCGCCTCGGCGGCCGTCA
>JALDXM010000073.1:0-8269 GCA_032155085.1 Actinomycetota bacterium
GCCTCGGCACGGCCCTCGCTACGCAGCGGCTTCATCCCGAGTTCTTGCAGCATTCTCTCCTCGACGTGCTCGGCGAGGGACTGGACGTGGGGGCGGGAGGTGCCGGTGGCGATCACGAAGACGTCGGAGAGAACGAACAGCCCTTCAACGTCGAGCAACACGATGTCCATGCCCTTTTTGCTGAAGATGGCGTCTGCCGCCACCCGGGCCTGTTCGTATCCGCTGTCTACTGGGCTTCCTCCTGATCCTGTGCGCTCATCACCATATCGCCTGATGGAGATTGCGTGTAGATGCCCTCCCTCTCGATGAATCGATACACCTCGGCCGGCACCAGATAGCGATAAGGGCGCCCCTCGGACGCCATCTGACGGATTGCCGTTGAACTGATATCGAGGGCCGCCATCTCCAGCAGCACGGCTTTTGGCAGGGCTCCGACCACGTCGGACATTGCGTGACCCGGTCGCGGCACCACGAGGATCCGAGCGCGCTCCACCACGTCCTCCCAACGATGCCAGGTGGGCAACCCGACGGCGGCGTCCGATCCGACGATCAGCTCCAGCTCCTCGTCGTCAGGAAAGGAGAGCAGCGTGTCGATGGTATAGGTGGGACCATCACGTTCGACTTCACGGAGGTCGAGCTCGAACCCGTCCATCCCCGTGATAGCCAGGCGGGTCATCTCCACCCGTGCCGCCACCGGCGTGATCAGACGATCGTCGCTCTTCTGCCAGGGGTCGCCCGCTGGCATGAACAGCACCCTGTCGAGCCCTTCGGCGTGGAGTGCCGTCTCCCCGGCGTGAAGATGGGCGATGTGGATCGGGTCGAACGTCCCGCCGAGGATGCCGGTGCGCACGGGAGCGAGCATACGGTCCCGGCGGAGCGACCAGGCGCAGGGCACGGGTGATATCGGTCTCCCGGCAGCCGAGTTGGGGCTCGGGGTCGACGTATTCCCCGTCGATCCGGGTGGAGAGATGGACTCCCTCGGTGCCGTGTGGTGACCCGGACGTTCCCACCACTTCGCCCTGTATCACCGAGTCACCGGAGGACACGCTGATCGTGGCGAGGTAGGACACGGATACCTTGAACCCGGAGACCGGCTCGATGGTGACCGTCCTCATATCCGCCACTCTGCCAGCGAAGGTGACACGGCCCGTTGCCGGCGCCCTCACATTGGTCTCTGCAGGCACCGCGTAGTCGACGCCCCAGTGACCACCATACGACCCGACGGGTGCGAACCCTGCGACCATCGTTCCTTCCACCGGTGCAATGAGGCATACCGCGCCCATGAGCAGCGCCAGGAACATCTCCAATCCCTCCCGGACTCGAACCTATCGATTTTCGTTTAGGGCGCCAAGGGGTATGACCACTAGTTTCCGGGTCGCAGAAAGGACTCGACGATGATGACAACACGTGTCGGGCTGATGGGGTTTGGGCGCATCGGGCGAAATGTGATGCGTCTCCTCCACAACCGGGCCGACCTCGATGTGGTGGCGATCAGCGATATCGCCGACCCGGAGGCGCTCACTTACTTGCTCAAGTACGACTCGATCTATGGCCGGTTCCCGGCGGCGGTCTCCTACGCCGACGGCACCCTCTCCTACGGCGACCGCAACGTGGCCTGGCTCGACGCCAAGGAGCCAGGGGAAGCCGATTGGGGTGAGCTGGGGGTGGATGTGGTCCTGGAGACCACCAGCCGTTATCGCACCAAGGAAGCGCTCGACCAACACATCAAGGCCGGTGCCAAGAAGGTCATCCTGACGTCCAGCCCTGAGACACCTGGCGAGATCCCATTGCTGCTCCGGGGCATCAACGATGAGATCCTCGGTCCCGACGTCGACCAGGTGGCACTCGGCTCCAACACCTCGAATGCCGCCGCCCCGATTCTCGAGGCGCTTCACGAGAGCGTGGGCATCAAGCGCGCCTACATGACGGTGGTGAAGGCGATGTCCAACGCCGGGCGTCTGGCCGATGTGCCGACCGATTCGTATCGAACCAGCCGGGCGGCCGGCGAGAACATCATCCCCGCCGAGACCAACTCGGCCGAGATCCTCACCCAAGCCCTCCCCCAACTGCAAGGCAGGCTCTCGGTTGTCGCCCTCAACGTCCCGGTCGTCGACGGCTCCACTGTCGACATGGTCCTCGATGTGGAGCGTGGGACGAGCGCGGAAGAGGTCAACTCCCTGGTCAAGACGGCTTGTGAGACCAGATATCAGGGAATCATCGAATATGTTGCCGACCCGATTGTTTCATCAGATGTGAGATCGATCTCCCACTCAGGGGTCTATGACAGCCTGGCCACGATGGTCACCGGTGACACGCTGGTGAAGACCATCACTTGGTTCAACAACGGCTGGGGATACTCGAACCGTGTTGTCGAGGTCACCGGCATGGCCGCCGCCTATCTCAACGGAGAGTGAACATGGCAAACGTCGCAATCAACGGGTTTGGCCGAATCGGTCGTGCGGTGTTCCGAATAATCGCCTCGCGTCCGGACTCGGGCCTGAACGTCGTCGCCATCAACGACCTGTCCGATGACGACATCCTCGCCTATCTCCTCGAGTACGACTCGGTCATGGGGCGCTTCGATGAGGAAGTCACGGTCAAGGACGGGATCATGAAGGCCGGAGGCCATGAGATCCGGATGCTCATGGAGCGCGACCCGTCCCAGCTCCCGTGGAAGGAGCTCGACGTCGACATCGTGATCGAGTCGACCGGCGTGTTCCGTGACCGGGCGTCGAATCAGAAGCACATCGATGCCGGGGCGAAACGGGTGATCCTGACTGTGCCCGCCAAGGACAAGGTCGACGAGACGGTGGTCTTGGGCGTGAACGATGACCAGCTCGACGCCGAGGACATCATCGTGTCCAACGCCTCCTGCACCACGAACTCTCTGGCGCCGCTCGCCAAGGTCCTGGATGACAGCTTCGGGATCCGCAAGGGCGTCATGACGACGGTCCACGCCTATACCAACGACCAGGTTCTGGCCGACGTCCCCCATAAGGACCTTCGCAGGAGCCGCGCGGCGACCGAGAACATCATCCCGACCACGACCGGGGCGGCGGCGGCCATCGGCGAGGTGGTTCCCAGCCTGGCCGGGAAGCTGGATGGGATGGCGATGCGGGTGCCGGTGCCTGACGGTTCGACCGTTGACCTCGTAGTCGAGTTAGACCGGGAGGTCACCGTCGAAGAGGTCAATGCCGCGGTCAGGGCCGCTGCAGAGGGCCCGATGGCCGGGATCATGGAGTATGTCGAGGACCCGATCGTTTCCACCGACATCATCGGCAACCCTCACTCCTCGATCTTCGACGCCGGCGGCACTCAGGTGCTTGGCGGCAATCTGGTCAAGGTGATGTCGTGGTACGACAACGAGTGGGGATACTCCAACCGTGTGGTTGACCTGGCCCAGCGGCTGGCAGAAGTCCTGGAGAAGCAGCCGACCTGATTGGCCGTTCTCGGGGCGCTGGACGTCGCTGAGCGACGCATGCAACCCTGGGTTTGCGGAAGAGTCTCTACTCGAGCAGGCTGAGAACCGTCGAGCGAAAGTCGTTGGGCTGGAAAGGCTTGGTGACGAAAGCGTCGGCGCCACCCTCGTTGGCGCGTCGTCGTGACTCTTCCTCAGCGTGAGCCGTGAGCACCACGACGGGGATGGTCTTGGTCGACTGATCGCGACGGATACGGTCGAGGACCTCCCACCCATCCATCCCCGGAAGGCCGATATCGAGGACGACGAGGTCGGGTGACTCGGAACCCACTGCTTCGAGACCGGCCTTCCCGTCCTCACGGGTGACGATCTCGAGGTCGGCTGCGCGGAGGCAGACTTCGATCAGCCGCCTGATGACGGCCGAGTCCTCCACAACGAGTATCCGCGAGCCCATTCGATTCACCTTTGGTCCTGGAGCCCACACAAGGGCCTGTCCGTCTTCATCGGCAGGAGCGTCGATTTGGTTTAGGCATTCTGGGCCGCCCGGGTCCCCGGAAGCGTCAGATCCTCGATGAAATCCTCGAGCTGACGCAACGTACGGACCTCATACACCGAGGTGCAGTGGGCGGCGTAATGGGACATCGCCGAGTCTCCCGTGTCCCAGTAGGCCTTCGGCTCCGGGTTGAGCCATACGACCGCACGAGCTGAGGCAGCGATGTCTCCAAGGACCTTGTCCCTGGGTGGCCGGTAGTTGTTGCGCGCGTCGCCGGTGATGATCACGGTCGTTCGGGATGTCAGCTGGCGGCCGTATCGAGTGTTGAAGGTCTCTAATGAATTGCCGTAGTCGGAATGCCCGTCCAACCACACGACCTCGGCCTCCGTCGTCACCCGCTGCAGCGCCGATCCGAAGTCGACACCCGCACCGAAGAAATCGGTGACTTCGTCAACCGTGTCGACGAATGCGAAAGAACGCAGCTTGGAGAAGTGAGTGGACATGGCATGGGTGAACTGGAGAGTGAACCGCGAGAAGGTCGCCATCGAGCCACTGATGTCACAGAGAAGCCACACCTCGGGCCGGTGGGGCCGGGGATGGCGGAATTGTGGCTCGGCAGGCACGCCACCTGTGGCCAGAGACTTGCGCATCGTGCGCCGGAAATCGAGTCGTCCCGCCCGCTTTCGACGTCTCCGCGCCAGCCTCGCCGCCAGCTTTCTCGTCAGGGGCTCGATCGCGGCCTCCATCTCCTGGAGGTCTTTCGTGGTTGCGTGCATCAGGTCGATGTCCTCGATGAGGGGGCGACGCAGGGTGCGGGCCACTGCGTCCCGGCCCCTATCGGCGACCAGGCGGCGCCGGATCTCCTCCTCGATCTCCTGACGGAGCTGCTCCAACCGTGCCTCTACCTCCTCTTTGAGCAGTCGTCGGTCGAAACCGGTGAGGTCCTCATCCGCCAGGAGCGCCTTCATCAGACGCTCCTCCAGATCGGCCAGATCGAGACGACGGAGGGTCCTGTACAGGTAGTAGGTACCGCCCACCGGGCGGCCTGGCTCCATCCCCGCCAGCTCGTCCACCGCCGTCCTGGCCCCGCGCCGCATCGCCTCCTCGTCCATGCCCGCCAACGCCTGCAGCAGGTCGTCGAGAAGGGCATCGAGATCGAACGGCGCCCGCTCGCCCGCCTCCGCCCGCTCAGCGGGTGGCAACTCGGGCACGCTTCCTTCCTCTGACGATTCGATGTCGGGGTGCGGGACCGTCGAGAAATACACGTCGAAGGCGGTGTCGAAGGCCCGCTCGTGCCGATGGTTCTTGATCAGGGTGGCGCGCAAAGTCTCTCGGAGAGCGACGCGGTCGCCGATCTCGATGGCTTCGACCGCCCGCATCCCGTCGATGGCCTCGACCATCGACACCGGCACGCCGGCCGCCCTGAGCTCGTCGATGAACCCGGTCATGACCCCGAGCACGTCAGGACTGCGGGGTCGAGGTCAGCTCTTTGGCCGCCTTCTCGATGTCCGTCTGATACTTGAGGAGGACATGGAGCGTGTCCCCGAGTATCTCCTCATCGACATCATCCACGGAAAGAGCGAGGAGGGTTCGAGCCCAGTCGATCGTCTCGGACACCGAAGGCGCTTTCTTCAAATCCAGGCTCCGGATCGAACGGGCGACCCTTGCCACTTGCGCGGCGAGATGCTCGGAAAGCCCGGGGACACGTGCCGCCAGGATCTCCTGCTCTCGCTGGGCATCCGGGTAATCGATGTGAAGGAAGAGACAACGGCGCTTGAGGGCTTCGCTCAGCTCTCTTGTGTTGTTGGAGGTGAGCACCACCATCGGCTGCGTCTTGGCCTCCATCGTCCCCAGCTCTGGGATGGAGACCTGGAAGTCGGAGAGGATCTCGAGCAACAGCGCCTCGGTCTCCACCTCGACGCGGTCGACCTCGTCGATGAGGAGGACAACAGGCGCCTCAGACCTGATCGCCTCCAGCAACGGCCTGGTGAGCAGGAACTCCTCCGAGAATATGTCCTGTTCGATGTCCTCCCAGTCGTGGTCGACGTCGGCCTGGATCCGGAGCAGCTGCTTCTTGTAGTTCCACTCATATAGGGCCTTCGCCTCGTCCAGCCCTTCGTAACACTGGAGCCGGATCAAGTCCCTCCCGGTGACCCGGGCCAGGGACTTGGCCAGCTCTGTCTTTCCCACCCCGGCAGGCCCTTCGACCAGGATCGGTTTGTCGAGGCGATGGGCGAGGAAGACGACCTGGGCGATGCGGTCATCGGGTAGATAGTCGACCGACCTCAAAGCATCGGCGACCGCCTGCGGGGATTCGAGATTCATCTGGCTCCTAGTGGGAAATGACATTGTACGGGTGGGGCACACCCTCACCACCTCCGCTCACAACACAGCCGTGCCTAGCCTGGCCAGCAATGCCCGTGCCACCGACCAGTTCCCCAGAAGAGGTACGCCAGTCCTTGTTGGAGCGCCGCGCCGAGCTGGCGAGCGAGTTGGCTCGGCTCACCCAGCCCCCAGCGGAAGGAGCGGCGGTTTCGTTCGGGAAGCGGATTGGTGATGGCACAACTGAGGCCGTGGAGCGTCTCAACACCACTGCAGCGGCGCGATCTCTGGCCGATTCGATCTCCGACATCGAAAAGGCCCTGGCCAAGATCGATGACGGGTCCTACGGCATCTGCGACGAGTGTGGGGGCGACATCGGCCACGACCGGCTGGAAGCACTCCCTGGAGCAACCCGTTGCGTTGACTGCGCTCGGCGCAGCTGATCGTCCTCGGGTTATTCCTCTTCGTCCCGCTCCGGGGTGAACTCGAACGAGATATCCCCGATTCGCACTTCGTCGCCCTCGGCGGCGCCTGCCTCGGCCAATGCGCGATCGACTCCGAGGCGATTGAGACGCCACGCAGCCATGTCGGCGGCCTCGGGGAGCGTCAAATCAGCGAAGGCCACGGCCCGTTCTGCGGCCAGGCCCTCCACCCGCCACGCATCGTCCTCGCGACGGACGGTGAATGTCGGCCCAAGCGGACGGTGCAGGACGTAACCCTTGCGTTCCGGCGCATCTCTGTGCGCCTGATCGACGAGATCGGCGATCGCATGAAGCGCTTCGCGCATGCCCTGACCGGTCAGGGCGGAGATGGGCCTGGCCCCGAGGTCCGCAGCCTCCTCTTCTACTCCGCCCAGATCAGCCTTGTTCATCAGGACGATGCTTGGTTGGGCTGCGATCTCGGGTGAATAGGCCTCTATCTCGTGACGCAAGATCTCCAGCTGGCTGGTTGGACCCCGTTCCTGGGTGGGAGACGGGTCGAGAAGGATCACCAAGACCCGGGCCCGTTGGACATGACGCAGGAACTCGTGGCCAAGCCCTTTACCGCTTGCAGCGCCTTCGATGAGGCCGGGGATGTCGGCCAGGACGAACTCCCGGCCGTCGAAGGCGACGACGCCGAGATTTGGCTCCAGTGTCGTGAAGGGATAGTCGGCGATCTTCGGCTTGGCCGCCGAGACCTTGGAGATGAAGGTGGACTTCCCGGCATTGGGAAATCCGATCAAGGCGGCATCGGCCAACAGCCTCATCTCGAGTGTCAGCCAATCGGCACGCCCATATTCACCTTGCTCGGCGATGGCGGGTGCCCTATTGGAAGGGTTGACGAAGGCCGCATTCCCCCGTCCGCCTCGCCCGCCTTGCACTGCCTCGACCTGCTGACCCTCCTCGACCAAGTCGGCGAGCATCGTCCCGGCGTCGTCATAGACAAGGGTCCCGAGTGGCACCAGCAGGACCAGGTCATCTCCGGACTTGCCATGGCGAAGGTCTCCCTCTCCATGGGTGCCATGCCCGGCGGAATAGTGCGGGTTGCGCTGATAGCGAAGCAAGGTCGCCACCGATGGATCGGCTCGCAGGAAGATCGACCCTCCCCGGCCTCCGTTGCCACCGGTCGGTTTGCCCTTTGGCTTGCCCCTGGCCCTCACAAATGAGACAACCCCCGCGCCACCGGCGCTGTTGCCAATGTAGCCGGCGGCGTTGGAAAGCCGCCCGCCGCCGCCAATGGCCAGCGACCCCGTGCCGGAAACACCGATCAAAATCTGTGTCGCCTGCTTCAATAGGACGCTGAGCAGGCGCGACACATGCTGGTGCTGGTGATAGACGCCTGGGTCGGCACCACCACCGCTGCGACGCATCGCGCCTACCATTGACGCCCTGATCGCTGCCGTCCGCGCCGAGACTCACGCCGACGAGCTTGCGCGGCAACTGGACGGCATCGAGGATCGCATTGCGCAGAAAATCGAGCAGCACTACCGCAAGCTGCGCAACGACGAGCAGCGGGGGTAGACTCTGGCGATGGCTGACGACACCGTTGAGGCGGCG
>JALDXM010000074.1:0-8216 GCA_032155085.1 Actinomycetota bacterium
GATCACACCTACTCGACGTGGCCCTTCGTCGCAGATATCGAGGAGCGGTTCTACTTTCGGCCCGATGGCGCGCAACTGCTCTGCTCTCTTTCAGAAGAAACCCCCTCGCCACCCACCGACGCAAGGCCCGAGATGAGAGACATCGCCCTCGCCATCGACAGAATCAACGAAGCGACCACTCTCGGGATCAGGACGGTCAACTCACAATGGACAGGCCTGCGGACTTTCGCCCCTGACCGGGAGATGGTGATCGGCGAGGATGCCAAGGCACCTGGCTTCTTCTGGCTGGTGGGTCAGGGTGGGACCGGGATCCAGACTTCACCGGCTGCCGGGGCACTGATGGCAAACCTGGTGACCGGCACCCCTCCCTCCGACTTCAGTGCCGCCAGCGTCGAAGCCGACCGCTACTCCCCCGCCCGCTTTCGTAGCCGCTAGGTCACTCCTCGCCCTTTCGCTCCAGCCAGGCCGCAAGTGGGGTTGACAGGCGGGCAGTCCGGCTCCCCCAGTCATAGACGACTGCAGTGCGGGCAAAGTGATCGTGCCATGCCCGCCGCTCCCTGCCGAACACGATGCCGACCAGCCCGAGCCCGAAGACCGCAATGCTGAGCGGGAAGGTGAGAGCGCGGACGAATGCCTGATGCCCGTGGAGGGCCACTGAGCCGTCCTTCCCAACCACCCTCGCCCCCATGAAGGTCTTACCCAAGGTCTTGCCAAAGACAGCGATCGAGAGCCAGAGATAGATGAACGCCCAGACGCTGAACCCCACCACATACCAGAGGCCCTGGCGGACCTCGACCTGATTCGAGCCGATCAGTTCGACCAGGAATGTCACCCCGGCAACGATCGCCGTGAAGGTGAATGTGACGATCAGGGCATCGAGGAGCACGGCGATGAGCCTCGTCACCGGGCCGGCATAACGCCCGGTTCGCACCCCGGTGTCCTGGGTCTGCTCGTCGACCCAGCTGACGAGGGATCCGGGGCCGGTCGGGAACTCCCTGGGGTTCCGTCGGACGAGACGGTTCAATCCGCGAAAGGTGATCTCGTCGATCCCGACGATCGGCCTGCGAAACATATCGAGGGCGGAGCCGGTGAGGTGACTCGTGCTCTCAGCCACGATCTCGGGGATCCCGGCCCGGTCGACCAGCGCCTTTACGTCGACCCTCTCCATAAGGGCATCGATGTCGGCGCGCTTGAGCAGCTCGTCGATATCGATCCGGTTGATGAGACGTTCGATGTCGACACGATCGAGCAGGGTGTTGACGTCGACCCGCTGGATGACGGCATTGACGTCGACGTGATCGAGAACCGCATCCGGATCTACCACTTCGAGAGCGACGTTCGTGGCCCGCCCCGCCGCACGTCTGAAAAAGCCCCTGCGTTCCTTGTCCGACGAGACGGGTTCGGCGTTCACCCCGGAGAAGCTAGTTCCTGGCGGTCAACCGGTCACGGCCCCCGTCTCGGCCGAGCCGACCAGACGAGCATATTTGGCGAGGGCGCCGGTCTCGTACCGGGCAGGATGGGGCGACCATCTCGAGGCGCGCTCGGCGAGAACGGCGTCGTCGACGAGAACGTCGAGGGTCCTCGCAGCGACATCCACCCGTACCCGGTCGCCCTCCTCGACGAAAGCCATCGGGCCACCTGCCTCTGATTCAGGGGCGACATGCCCGATGCAGAGGCCGGTTGTCCCACCCGAGAAGCGGCCGTCAGTGACCAGCAGTACCTCCTTGCCCAACCCGGCGCCCTTGATTGCCGCGGTGATCTGAAGCATCTCCCGCATGCCGGGCCCGCCTTTGGGCCCTTCGGTCCGGATGAGGACAACGTCACCCGGCTTGATCTGGTGATCGAAAAGCGCCTGGAGGGCGCCCTGTTCCCCGTCGAACACCCGGGCCGGCCCCTCGAACACATCGAGATCGATGCCTGCCACCTTGACCACCGCTCCCCCCGGGGCGAGGTTGCCCCTCAGGACTGCGATCCCGCCCTCTGCCGCCAGGGGTGAGGAAGGCGGGGCGATCACGTCCTGACCAGGGTCGAACGCCGTCTCGGCCAGGTTCTCGGCCATCGTGCGACCGGTGACAGTCAGGGCGTCACCATGGAGCAAGCCCTCATCGAGCAGCGCCTTGAGGACGATGGGCACGCCACCGACCCTGTCGAGATCGACCATGTGGTAACGGCCGAACGGCTTCAGGTCACCCAGATGGGGCGTGCGCCGGGAGATCCGATCGAAATCCTCCAACTCGAGCTCGACCCGCGCCTCGTGAGCGATGGCCAGGAGGTGGAGGACCGCGTTGGTCGAGCCACCGAGCGCCATGACGGTTGTGATGGCATTCTCGAAGGCGGGCCGGGTCATGATCTGGGTGGGCCGGATGTCGTTTTCGAGCAGCTTCATCACCGCCTGACCCGACCTCTCTGCGTATCCGTTGAGACGGGGATCCACGGCCGGGACCGACGCGGAGCCGGGCAGCGACATGCCGATCGCCTCCCCGACCGAGGCCATCGTGTTGGCCGTGAACATCCCGGCACACGACCCGGCACCAGGGCAGGCGGCTCGCTCGATGGCAAGGAGCTCCTCGATGGTGATCCGTCCCTCCGATTCGGCGCCGATCCCCTCGAAGACATCGACAATCGAGATGTCACGTCCGGCATAGTGCCCGGGAAGACTCGAGCCGCCGTAGAGGAACACCGCGGGAAGGTCGAGACGGGCCGCAGCCATGAGCATCCCGGGCAGGGACTTGTCACAGCCGGCAATGGCGACGAGGGCGTCAAACCTCTCTGCGTGCATCACCAACTCGACCGAATCGGCGATCACCTCACGAGAGACCAGCGAGGCGCGCATCCCCTCGTGGCCCATCGAGATCCCATCCGAGACTGCGATGGTCGAGAAGACCAGCCCGACACCCCCTGCCTCGGCCACACCGGTCTTGGCCTGCCGGCAAAGCTCGGGGCCCGTGAGATTGCACGGCGTGACCTCGTTGCCCGCGGACACGACCCCCACCTGAGCCCGGTTGAAATCCTCCTCGGTCAGCCCGACGGCCCTCAGCATCGCTCTGGCCCCCGCCTTGGCTGCGCCCTCGGTGACTTCCTGTGATCTGATCTTGGTGGTCATTGGCCAGGCATCCTATGACGCCGAGTTTTTCGCGGACGCGAAACCGACCACAATCCGGTCATGGCAACCATCTATTACGACTCCGACAGCGATCAGGGGCTGATCAAGGCCAAGAAGGTCGCGGTCATCGGCTACGGCAGCCAGGGCCACGCCCACGCCCTGAACCTGAAGGAGTCGGGAGTCGACGTGGTAGTCGGCCTGCGCGAGGGCTCCTCAAGCTGGGCCGAAGCGGAGGCCGAAGGTCTGACCGTCCTCACCCCAGATGCGGCCGCGGAATGGGCCGACACAATCATGATGCTGGTCCCGGACCAAGTGATGGGGGTCATCTATGCCGAGTCCGTTGAGCCCTATCTCGACTCGGGCGACACCTTGTTGTTCGCTCATGGGTTCAATATTCATTTCGGTGAGATCGTGCCCCCCGAAGACATCGATGTCGCCATGATCGCTCCCAAAGGGCCAGGCCACCTGGTGCGCCGCACCTATACCGAAGGGTCGGGAGTGCCTTGCCTTCTCGCTGTTCATCAGGATGCCTCCGGGAACGCGCGGGCCCTCGCCCTCTCCTACGCCTCGGCCATCGGTGGCGGCCGGGCCGGGATCCTCGAAACGACGTTCAAGGAGGAGACCGAAACCGACCTATTCGGCGAGCAGGTCATCCTCTGCGGCGGGATCTCAGAGCTCATCAAGGCCTCCTTCGAGACCCTGGTGGAAGCGGGCTATCAGCCCGAATCGGCGTATTTCGAGACCCTTCACGAGCTGAAGCTCATCGTCGACCTCCTCTACGAGGGAGGGCTCTCCTGGATGCGCTATTCGGTGTCGGACACCGCCGAATACGGGGACTACACCCGCGGCTCTCGCATCGTCACGGACGAGACTCGCGCCGCGATGAAGAGTGCTCTGGCCGACATCCAATCGGGTGCGTTCGCCAACGAGTGGATGGCGCAGGCCCGGGAGGGCGCCCCGTTCCTCTACGAACAGCGAGCTGCCAACCGGGCCCACCAGATCGAAGAGGTAGGTCGGGAGCTCCGCAAGATGATGCCCTTCATGGAGCCGAAGACGGCCCCGTGAAGTCCGGCGGCTCAGGGGTCGCGCCCGGCGCTGGTGGAAGGGGTGGAAGGGCAGCCGGGGAGGTAGCAGCCGCCGTTGCAGCGGCGGAGGTCCCGAGCTGGGGGACGTAGAGAACGGGTGCAGCCACCGGGTCGGATGAGACCTCGAACCCGAATGGCAGCAACGCCAGCCGGGCCATCTTGAGACTGGCGACCCCGAATGGGATCCCGATGATGGTGATGAAGAACAGCACGGCCGCAATCACATGGGCCAGGGCCAGCCACCATCCGAGGAGGAGCACCCATACGACATTGCCAACGACGGTCCATACCGCGGATGCGCCGGGCTGACTCACCACGTTCCGCCCGAACGGCCAGAGGACATACCCGGCGAGCTTGAAGGCCTGGATGCCGAGAGGGATGGTCACGATCAGGATCAAACCCAACAGCCCGGCTATGCCGTAGAGAATCGCCATCCAGAACCCGCAGAGGATGAGCCAGAGGATGTTGCCGATGAGTGTCATCGCTGACGGAAGTTAGTGGTCGGGGCCACTAGCCCGTCCTCTCCAGCTCGGCACTGATCCATTCGTCGATCTCGGCCCAGACGTCATATAGCCAGATCTCCTGTTGGTCGGGCGGCGGAAGGTCCTCGGCCCGAAAGTGCCAGATCTTCACCTCGACCTCGGTGTCCATCGGCATGGCCCGCCAGATGTCGCCCACAGTGACGAAGGACTCGAGTCCGGCATGCCCGACGAAGAAGACATCTGAATCCGGCGGTGCAGCAGCCAGCGCCGTCATGACGCCTAGGGACCGCGGCGGCAGAGTCTGCTTGAGCTCCTCCGCCCGCTCCGCCAGATCAGGCCGGCCGATCTCACGCAGCTTCTGGATGGCGCGTGCCCTCCGCCGCTCGGTGTAGTTGGCGCCCTCAGGGAAGATGACAAACGCATCGTCATGGTCCATGGTCCGGGCGAGGTCCCCGATCGCCTGGACGAGCACATCTCCGCCCTTCCGGCCCACGGGGACGAAGGCGGTGGGGAGACGGTTCAGGATGACGTCGACGGCGGGGTCCCATTGCAGGAAGTCCTTGAGGACGATCCGGGGATCGCGTCGAAACCCGTTCACCAGCCCGTCCATGAGGAGGAACGAGTCTCCGGGCCCGGCGTGTCGGGAGAGCACCAGGATCGACCTCGTGCGCTCTCCGTCCGACGTCGGCTCCGTATGAGGCCGCACGCTCTTCTGGACGATTCGCAGCTTGAAACTTCGCCGGGCAGATCGAATCACCGTGGAAAGCATCAGTGCGAGGAGCCGGTAGTGGGTTTCGACAAAGAACGGGGAGCGGATCTTCCAGCCGAAGCCGGAGGCGACCCAGGTCAAGAACATGGCGGCGAGGGCGACGGCCTCGACGATGAGGTACAGGAACAGGAACCAGGCGATGCGGAGAATGCGCCAGTCGCCCGGGACATAGCGGGAGAGGAAGGCGGCCGCGATGATCCAAACGGGGATGGCCAGCACGGCCAGGACCACGAGGATGACGATGGCCGGGTCGATCAAGACCCGACGAACCCAGCGCGGCGGCAGTGGCGGGACTTTCAACCGAGCGCCTCGGACAGATAGGCCTTGGAGGCGCGATATGCGTCGTCGATGAGACCGGTCGTCGAGCTCACGTCCCGCCATTTCAGCTGACGCTTGTCGTCGAATGCGACAGGGTTGCCCGACGGGAGGACGTGGAGCTCGATCCCCTCGGGGAGATTCTCGACGGCGGTGGTGTATCGATGACGTCTGGCGATCTCGAAAGAGATGAGAGCAGCCTCGTGGAGCCGTTCCGGCGGTCGCAGTGGCGACTCCATGCGCCCGACCTGCATCACGTAAACCACTCTGGCCCCCAACTCCACGGCGCGGGCCAACGGCACCGAGTTGACCAGCCCACCGTCATAGAAGTGCTCGCCTCCGATCTCGACCGGAGGGAAGAGTGCGGGAACGGCAGAGGAGGCGAGCAGGGCCTCGATCAGCGGGCCGGAAGCGAACCAGTGCTCGGCAGCCCGCTCGATCGAGGCGGCGACACACTGAAAGGGGACGGCCAGCTCCTCGATCTTCCGGTCGGGCGGATGGACGTGCTCGAGGAGGGCGCGGAGCTCGGACGTCTCGTGAAGCGCCGGCCGCAACGTCGCCACGTTCTTGAGACGGTCCCGACGGCTTCCCTGGAGCACGTCGCTCTGACCTATCTCCTCCCAGAGACCCGAGAGCGCTTCGACGCCGGCCTGGCCGGGGCGGTCGGCGACGACCGAGCCATTGAACGCCCCTATCGACGTGCCCAGTATCAAATCAGGCGCCACCCCGGCGTCGTCCAGGGCCCGGAGCATTCCGACCTCGACCGCACCCCACCTCCCCCCGCCCCCGAGGACAAATGCAGTAGTCAATCCGCGTAGGACGTAAAACGAAGAACGTACAACGCTTTACTCCTCCTCTTCCTCCCCTGATCCTTCTTCCTCGACGTACCACTCGGTGAAATCAGTGCAGCGCCCGTCTTCGTCGAAACGGATCACCCAGAGGTTGCGGTACGTGGCCGGTGGGCTGGTGTACCGGGTGACACCCGTGATGATGGCGAGGTCCTCGGTCTCGACCAGGGGCAGCCACTCGAAATCCCAGGTCCCTGGTCGATCGTCGACGTCCTGCCACCACTCGATGATCTCGGCATGACCGTGCTGCTCGCCATCGGCTGTCTGTGGGTCGTAGACCGCATCAGGCGTGAACAGCCCGCCGATGTCGTGCTCGTCGTTCGTCGTCCAGGCCTCGATGTAGGCCTCCATCCAATCGTCGAGACGCTCGCTCATCTCAGATCCCGTGACATCACCAATGGCTCCTCCCCGACGATCTCGAACCCGGCGCCGGCGAAGAGATCGACCGTCCCGTGGAAGGCCCTCCGCTCATCGGTTGCATCCTTGACCGGATAACCCTCCAAGCGGTCGAACCCCATGTCGCGGAAGGTGCCCACCACTCCATCGAGCAGACTGGTGGCAACACCGTGACGCCGGTAGGGGGGCGCCACCACGAAGCAGACCACCGACGCCACGCCGTCGTCGTCTCCGGTCGCCACCGAGGGGAACTCAGCTCGAGCTGTGGCATTGCACCAGCCCACCATTCTCCCGCCTGAATACGCCAGCATCCCGGTAGTGGTCCCGGTCCGGATCCGCTGCAGCTGGTTACGCCGGTTCTCCTGCCAGGGCTCCTCGCCCCAGTCTTTGTTGAGCTTGCCTCCTAGCGGGAAGAACATGCAGTAGCAGGCGCCCCACCACGGGTTGTCCGGAAAAGCGTCGATGTCGAAGAACCGGCCTACGTCCTCGGCCAATTCGGGCGTGATCGGGACGATCTCAACTTGGTCGATTTTGTCGAGACGAGCGATTGGGCCAGTGGCGCGATCTTCGGATTCGAGCGCGTTCCGCACATTGGTCGAGGTCACCAGGTAATCGGGATGCTCCAGGTCGAAATGCTCTTTGGCCGGTGCGATCAGCGACTCGAGGTCCTGGGCCGTGATGACCGCCTGGCACACACATGTCATCGACCGGCTCATGATGGGGCCAACGTACCGGCGGTAACCAGCCTGCGGTACCAGTCGAAGCTCCGCTTTGGGGTTCGTTCCAGGGTATTCCGATCGACCCAGACCAGCCCGAATCGTTGGGAGAAGCCTTCGACCCATTCCAGGTTGTCCATCAGGCTCCACACGAAGTAGCCGTCGACGGGCACACCATCTGCCCGAGCCGCACCCGTCGCCTCCACATGTGCCCGCAGATAATGGATGCGTCTCATGTCGTTGATCACACCACTCTCGTCGGGGCCATCGGAGTAACTGGCGCCGTTCTCGGTGATCACGATCGATGCCGGCGAGTAGGTGTCATGGAGGTGACGCAGATATCGGCTCAGGCCGGCCGGGTCGACACGCCACCCCATGTCGGTGTGGCCCGGGCCCAGGTCCATCCCGTCAGCGGGCCTGGGGTCGGAGCTGTCTTCCTGCCCGGCTCCGATGGTCACCGTCGTGTAGTAGTTGAGTCCCAAGAAATCGATCGGCTCGGCGA
>JALDXM010000075.1:0-8216 GCA_032155085.1 Actinomycetota bacterium
CGCTCCGCGACCGCTACGTGGTCGACGCGGGCTCCGCCTCGGTCGAGAACATCGAAGACGCCAATTCTCTGGTGGCCGCCCTGGACGAGGCGGCCGGTGCTGAAGAGCCAGTTGAGGGAGCGGCCGACCTCTCCGCCGCAGCCACGGCAGCGATCGAGGACGGCTCCGATCCCGACGGCGACGGCCTGTCCACCGTTGCCGAAAACGACATCAACGCGCAGGTCGCCGCCGCCATCACCGCGACCACCCCTAGCCAGATCACGCTTGTGACTCTGGATCCGACCAACCCGGCCTCGGTCGGTGGCGAGCCGGACATGGTCACGGCCACGACCCTGGTGGGCAATCTCGAATCGCTGGCCACCACCCTCACCATCACAGAGGAGAACCAGGAGGGCCTGCTTGCGGCCGAGGAGGGTGGGCTTGCCTTCCTCGAGGAGTCGCTCCAGGACAAGCTCTATTCCATCGACTTCGCCGGGGTGGCCGAGGCCATGGGTTCATCGGAGGAGGAGGCGGAGCGGGCCGTCGGCATCTTCAACTCAAAGTGCGCCCGGTGTCACACCGCCGGCTACAGCGCCGGTGTCCCCTACGCCCAGGAAGCAGGCTCGGGTGGATTCGGTCCGGCCCTTTGGGACGGCAGGCCGACAGTGCAGTTCGGCGACGCGAACGAAGACCCGGAGCAGGACCTACTCGTCCAGTTCCTGGTCCGGGGCTCGGAGGCAGAGACGCCCTACGGGATCAACGGATTCGGTTCAGGCCGGATGCCGGCGTTCGGCTCCGCCATGAGTCTGGAGGACATCGAGCTGCTCGCGGCCTACCTGCGAGCGGGCAACATGGATGGGAAGGGGGGCACCGTTGTTCTTCCGTGAGTTCTTCCGGTCGCTGCTCTCGGCCAACCTGTTCGTCACCGGGATCATCCTGACCCTGGCTGCGATCGCCCTGTTCTACGGGTCGATTTACCTGTTCAACTACACCAACCTGGGAAAGCGCCTCGGGTTCCTGGTGACGGGAGCGGCGGTGTTCGGCTGGCTCACCATCACCTCGATGTTGTTCGTGGTCTATGCCCCCCGCGGACCCAAGCCGGCCGACATCGAGGGACTGAACGCCTTCGAGATTCGGATCATCCCAATCACCTATTTGCTGGTCTCGATCGTGCTCTTCCTGGCCTTCCTGGTGGCACTCCACCAATACGAGGAAGTACAGGAGAAGACCTCGACGTAGTGGGCCGAGCTTGTCGCGCGGCGGCAGCCCCGGCCGACCGACGTCTGTTCGACCCGAGGGTGGATGCCGCGTGGATCCCTTGCCGTAGTCAGCTGAGAGTTGCCGAGGGTCGAAGTCGGCCGGCAATCAAGGCAGCCTGCTCCCGTAGTAGCTGAGCACTTGGAGCTCCATCGAGAGATCGACTTGTCGCACCGAGACCGTCGCTGGCACGTTGACGTTTACCGGTGGGAAATTGAGGATTGAGCGCACCCCATGCTCGACCAGGCGCTCGGCGACTTGTTGGGCCGCAACGGCCGGGACGGCGAGGATGGCGATCTCGAAGGATTTGTCCCGGCAATCGCCGTCGAGACATTCCAGGTCCTGAATTGTGATCTCACCAACCTTGGTGCCGATCTTCCGGGTGTCGGTGTCGTAGAGGGCGATCACATCGAACCCACGCTTGCCCAGTCCGCCATAGTTGGCCAGGGCGCGGCCCAGGTTCCCCGCCCCGACGATGGCAACGCGCTGTCTGTCGGCGATGCCCAGCTCCTGGCGTATCCGCATCTTGAGCTCGGGGACGGAGTACCCGATGCCACGAACCCCGTGGAAATCGATGTGAGATAGATCGCGGCGCACATTGGCAGCATTGGCCCCGGCTGCTTCAGCCAGCTCTTCGGAGCTGATCACATCGTGGGCGGCCTCGAGATCCTCGAGGAGGCGCAGGTAGCGGGGGAGACGGACCACCGTGGCCTTTGGGATTTCTTTCACAAGCTCACGATAAACCGGGCCGCGTCGGTACCCCCAGCCCGGCAGGTCGACTGGGCTTCTAACCTCATCGGCGATGTCATCGCCTTCGGTCCTGGTCGTCGGTGGCGGCCCCGCCGGCTCGGCCGCCGCCTACTGGCTGGCACGCGATGGTCACGACGTGACCCTGGTGGAAGCGAAGGAATATCCCAGGGAGAAGACCTGTGGTGACGGTCTGACTCCCCGGGCGGTGCTCCAGCTTCAGGACATGGGTTTCGACTTCGACGTGCCCCAGTTCCATCGGATCACCGGGCTCCGCTCCTATGCAGGTGATGACTACGTGGAGATGCAGTGGCCAGATCACTCCAGGTTCCCCAGCTGGGGCGGCGTAATCCGACGAAGCGACCTGGACGCCCAGGTTGCTGGTCTCGCCCAGAAGGAAGGCGTCACGATCCTGGAGAAGACGACCGCGACACCGGTGATCGAAGACGGGCTGCTGACCGGTGTGAACCTGTCGCACAACGGTCATCAAGAGGTCGTAAGCCCTCGAATCGCCGTCATCGCGGACGGATCGATGAACCGGTTCGGGCGAGAGCTGGGTAACGAGAGGCGCCGGGACTACCCGCTGGGAATGGCGGCCCGTGGCTATTACGCCTCACCCCGCTCGACGGACCCGTTCCTGGAGAGCCAGCTGGATCTGAGGGACTCGTCAGGGGCGACAATGCCCGGCTACGGCTGGGTGTTCCCGCTCGGCGATGGGACGGTCAACGTCGGCGTGGGCCTGCTCTCGACGTTCACCCGTTGGAAGCAGGTCAACACCACCCACATGATGGCCGACTATGTCGCCACCGCTCCCGAGTACTGGGATCTCTCCGAGGAATCCAGGCTGACCAAGCCGGTGGGCGGCAAGCTGACCATGTCCTTTTCGAAGGGCCCGCTCGTGGGCGCGAACTGGATCACCATCGGTGATGCCGCGGGTGCGATCAACCCATGGAACGGCGAAGGGATCTCGTACGCCTATGAGACGGGGAGGATCGCCGCGGATCACATCGGCCGAGCTTTGGGGACTGCAGATTTCGGGCTGTTACGCCGATACCCACAACAACTCGAGGATGAGTACGGGCTCTATTACAAGATGGCCCGCATCTTCGTGAAGCTGATCGGTCATCCGCCGGTGATGCGGACTCTTGCCCACACCGGGCTGAGGAGCCGCTCGTTGATGGAATGGACGTTGAAGGTGATGGCGAACTTGCTCGACGAAGACGAGAAGCACATGGGAGAGCGGACCTATGACGCTCTGGCTGCACTCGTCAGAACTCTCCCGACGTCGTGAGGCCCGAGCTCCTCGTCTTCGACGTCAACGAGACACTCCTCGACATGTCGCCGCTCCGTGTCGACTTCGAAGACGTGTTCGGCACGGGTGATGCGATGGGAGAGTGGTTTGCCCGTCTCCTCCACGGCTCACTGGTGTCCAACCACCTCGAGGAATACCGGGCCTTCGGCGTCATCGGCGTCGAGGCACTCATGGTGGTTGCCGAGCGCCGGGGCGCAGCCCTCGACGAGGCGACCGCCACCGAGTTGGTAACTCGTCTCGCCATCCTCCCCGCCCATCTAGATGTGATCCCGGCCCTGGAGCGACTCCTCGACGCCGGCTTCCGGACCGCGGCACTCACAAACGGGAGCACCAAGGCGGCCAATGTCCAGATCGAGAACGCCGGTCTGCACACCTTTATCCCGCGTGTGGTCTCAGTGGAGGAGGTGAGGCGGTTCAAGCCAGACCCGGCCACCTACCGGCACGTCGCCCAGGTGATGGATCTCCATGTCTCACGGACGATGCTCATCTCGGCCCATGACTGGGACGTGGCTGGAGCCATGGCCGCCGGCGCCTCGGCCGCATTCGTCCGTCGGCCCGGATCAATCTGGAGCCTTCCTTCGGAGACGCCCGAGGTGATCGGCGCAGACCTCAGAGAGATTGCCGATCAGTTGATTCGCTGATCACACCCGGGGAGCGACCTCTTCGGCCAACTGCTGCATCAGTTCGAGCTGTGCCGCGTAGTCCAGCGTGGGGAAGTAGCTGCGCGCCACGAACTCGACCGGGATTCCTGTCCCTTCTCTGAGCGCTTGCAAGGAATCGACGATCTCCCCGCTGCTGCCGGCAATCGTGGCCCGGCGAAGCAACGCTCCCCGATCGTCCGCGGTGAGATCGGATGCCTTTTGCGGCGGGCCCGGTCTGTTCGCCGATGCCTCCATGTCGGTGTACTTCCAGGTCATCTGCCACAGGTGGTCGGTGTAGCGGGCCCAGGCGTCGTCAGCCGAGGAGCCGGGGAGGATCACCGAGTAGTGGATGACACGGAGCTCGCCGGGGTCCCGGCCGACGTGGTCACACTCGTCCCTCAACCATTCCAGCTGGCGAAGGAATCCATTGGCGGAAGCATTGGAGAAGATGCCGTCGGCGAGACGAGCCGCCCTGCGGATAGCCGGCTCGGCACCGCCACCGATGAGGATCGGTATGTGGGCGGAGGGAGCGGGCCTCACCGCCAGCTCGGGTAATGGGTACACCTTGCCATCGTGTGTGAAGGGCTGGCCGGTCCATGCCATGGGGAGCAAGGTGAGGATCTCTTCCATGGCCCGGCCCCGCTGGTCGATGCGGGCTCCGAGCCCTTCGAACTCGACCTCGCTCCATCCCAGCCCCAATCCGAGTGTGAAGCGCCCCTGGCTGAGCAAGCTCACTGTTGCCGCATCCTCGGCGAGACGTAGCGGGTGATGGAGTGGGGCCAGGATCACCCCCGTCCCGATCTCGATGGTGGAGGTGGCGGCGGCGATGGCGCCGCTCACGACGGCCAGGGACGGCATGTACCCGTCGTCTACGAAGTGGTGCTCGGTGGTCCATATCGAGGACAGCCCGAGCCGCTCCGCCTCGATGGCGAGAGAGATGGTTTCTTCATATACCCGGGACCAGTCGGTCTCGCCGGGTCGCAGTTGTGCGCTGAGAAGGCCGAATCCAAGACTCATGGGAGCAGGTTACGAGCGACTCGGTAGGGCCTCGTCCAGATAGATAGCCTGCTTTCGATGATCCCTGACCTCTACCCGCTTGCACGGGCCAAGCTCGATGGAACCGGTTCGGGGCGATGGTCGGAGCGGGGCAAATGGAAGATCATCATTCACACGACCGAGACACAAGGATTGCCCGGTTACGACGGAGGCCAGTTCGCGCCGCATGTGACCTATTGGCCGAAGCACCGGACCTGGACCCAGCATTTCAAGTTCAGTCGTCCCGCTGAGGCGATCAAGGGGTTCGACGACGACCAAGTGATCCAGGTCGAGACGGTGTGCTACTCGGATCGCGCGAAGGCGAACCAGGTCGGCGGATTGTGGGTGGCTGATCTGAGCGAACAACACCTCGACGACCTCGCTGCGTTCGTTCGCTGGGTGATGAGTCATCTCGACATCCAGGCGGCCTGGCCGGGCAAGCAGGCATTCTCGAGTGGCGAGGCGAACGCCAGCGGTTTCCGGTTGACCAAGGATGAATTCCTCGCGTTCGGCGGCCTGCTCGGCCACCAACACACCCCACTGCCAAACGACCACTGGGATCCGGGCGCATTGGCCTGGGATCGTCTGATGTCAAAGCTCGAGAAGGGAGACGAAGACATGTTCTCGCGGGTGCTGAACAAGGAGACCTGGGGCACTTTGTTCGATCAAGGAATCGTCCAGGGTCGCTCCAAGAGAGTGGTGGTCGACTATTGGACTTCACGAGACAGGACCGATGAGGAGCATCGGCATGCGACGAATGTGATCCTCCGCGTCATAGCCGGGCGTGTCGACGAGCCCCTGAGGAACGAGAACACCGACTGATCTCCGCGTTCCGGGCGGCGGCGTCGTCGGCATGGACTCAAGCGAGGGTCGTCAGCGTCTAGCCCCAGAACTCGATCTCCTCTTGAAGAAGGCCCGCCATGCGGGCCCCGTTCCATTCCGGGTCCTTCATCCGGGCGAGCTCACGATGACGTGCCGCGGTGTTCTCAGCGATGAAGTTCTCGGGCGTCCAATTCCCGACGTGAGGCCACACCAGCCATTGGATCACCCCGAAACGGAGCCCCATGTCTTCGAGTAATGCAAGTGCGCGCTCCCGGTCCCCGATGTCGTGCCGGAAAGCGGCGAACAGACACAGATACTCACCCTCCTGCAGGTACAGGCGTCCGGTGACATGCCGTCGGGCAGAAGCGGCCAGCGCTCGCGCTGCTTGCCTCGTTTCAGGCGAGCCAACGGCGACGATGCCCCGGGCCAGGTCGAACTCGTAGTCGGCGCTGGGCTGGAGGCTGGCGAGACGGGCTTTCGCCTCCTCGCGACGGCCGAGCAGCACGAGCAGGCCCAGTGAGGCGAGGACCTCATCGAAGTGCTCCGGCCTACCCAACCGCAGCTGTGATGCCGCCTCTGCGGCTTCCAATGCGTCCTCGAGCCGACCCAAGCTGTAGAGCTGGCCGGCGCGATGCAACTGGATCATCCCGACATTTGCATCGGGCGTGGGCGATCGCTCGGCGCACGGAAGGAGGTCGTCCAGGACCGCCAGTCTCTCCTCGGCCCCTTCAACGGGCGCGAATCCGTAGCCGCCGACCCGGGGAACGAAGATGTCATCGAGACGGTTCTCCGGATCGAGCTCTTGTGCGGCTGCCTCGATGGCCGGCAACCTGGAGGGGTCGGCGAGGCTGTATGCCTTCATGACCCGCCCGGTCAACAGAAGCGCCTGGTCCTGGGCATCGAGGTCGTAGTCCTCATCGATGAGGGACTGGTACTTATGGGCCACACCACGATTCACAAGTGGCCAGAAGACACGTACGACCGTCAGAGCCGCCTCTGCCCTCAGCCCATTGTCCGTCCCCCAATCCAGTGCCGCCACGATGTTGGGAAGCTCTCGCATGTTCCGCGAGAACACGGAGGGCTCGTGGTTGTTGTGGTTGTACGAGGATCCCCGCATCGAGCCGATGAACCGTTCGTAGTGACGCCTCTTGATGTCTTCGAGCTCTCCGGCCGCCGCAAGCTCATCCTCGGCGAAGGCTCGGATCGTCTCGAGCAGCCGGCGTCTGACTCCGCCGTCGTCTCGGGTGACCGAGACCAGAGATTTGGTTGTGAGCGAACGGATATACGCCGAAGCCGTCGGTTGCTCGATGTCGGTTACAGCAGCCACATCATCGAGGTCGAACCCTCCCTCGAAAACGGCGAGCCGGCGCAACATCAACCTCTCGCCGTCATCGAGCAGACCATGGCTCCATTCGATGGCGGCCCGCAGCGTCTGATGGTGTCTGACCGGGTCCCGACTCGGGCCTGAGAGCAGTGTGAACCTGTCGGCCATCCCATCCCGTATCTCTTCGAGCGACATCCACCCGACCTGGGTTGCAGCCAACTCGATGGCGAGCGGGATGCCATCGAGAGTGGCACAGATCTCCCGGATCAGCTCCTTGTCTCCTTCACCGAGCCCGAAGGCTGCATCGGATTCCTCGGCCCGTCTCAGGAACAGCTCGACGGCGGGGGAGCCGCTGCCTTCGAAGCCCAGCAATGGGATCTGGTAGACGTGCTCGCCGGGAGTGGCCATGGCCTCCCTGCTGGTGGCGAGGACCGTCAGGTCGGGACAACGATGGAGCAGCTCGGCGATCACGCCTGCCACCCCTACCAGTACGTGCTCACAGTTATCCAGCAGCACGAGACATCGCCGGGGACGGAGGAACTCGCCCAAGCGCGATGCCGTGGGCTCGATTCCAACCACCGACAGGCCGACTCCGTCCATCATCGCCCCGATCACGTCTTCGTCTTTCTCGATCATCGTGAGATCGACGAAATAGACACCGCCCGGATGCCTTGTCATGGCTCGGGCGGCCGTCTCGATGGCGAGACTCGTCTTCCCGGCCCCGCCGACTCCGACGATGGTGACCAGCCGGCTCCGCGCGAGAAGGTCGACCAGGCTCTCGATGTCAGCCGCGCGGCCGATCAACGGACTGGTGGGGAGATGGGGGAGCGTCGATGGGACCCCGGTCGGCCGTGCCTCGAATTGCAGCGCGGGATCCTGAAGCAGGATCGCCTGCTCCAGGTCGCGTAGCTCTGGAGACGGCTCGATTCCGAGCTCCTCACCCAGGATGAGGCGGGCGTCCTGGAAGGCCCTGAGGGCGTCCGCCTGACGGCCGGAGCGGTACAGGGCGAGCATCTGGAGTGACCTGAGCTCCTCCCGGTAGGGAAACACCGTGACGAGCAGTTCGAGCTCGGCGATTGCTTCCTCATTCCGTCCCAGT
>JALDXM010000076.1:0-8095 GCA_032155085.1 Actinomycetota bacterium
GTCCTACGGGCCGCCCTCGCACCATTTCCGGACTGTTGCGGGGTTGTTGAGCCCGTCTTAGGGCGTCCTTGACCCGGTTGCTGGCACCTTGTGCCAAACCCGTTCAAGGAGTTCCCAATGGCTCGAGTTTGGATCGACCCCGACGCTTGCATGGGCGCAGGAACCTGTGCCCAGATCGTCCCTGAAGTCTTTGAGGCACGTCGCGACGGCACATTCGCGGTGAAGGAAGATGCTGCCTACTTCGAGGCAGCCGTCGTCTTCGACGGGCTGCCCGGCGAAGGCCATGGGCCCGACGGTTTTCAGGGCCAGGCCCGGGTCCCGGATCATTTGGTGGATCTGGTCGTCGAGGCTGCCGAGGAGTGCCCCGCCGAGTGCGTCTTCATCGAGCTCTGATGACGGCGAGAGACCCGAAACCGGCTCACAAGAAGAGCTTGCTGATATCCCTGGCGACCGGAGCCGTACTGATCCCCTTGGCGGCATATGGCGCCTCATCCCTGGTCAATGCCACGTCGGGGCCCGAGCCGGCGGCGCCCTCGACGGTCACCGCAGCAGCCGTCACCGCCGCCCCTGTCGGGCCGGCCGACATCGACATCGCTTGCGGAGATGAGGGGCTGCAGCTGGTGGCCGCAGAGGCCGACGGCTCTATCAGCGACGTGCAGCAGGCAGCCCTAGATGCGCTTCGCGGCATCTGTGCCGATCAGGGCAGACCGCTCCCCGGCCCCACGGCGTTGGCTCCGACAGCAACCACACCGACGACCGATGCCGTCCCTTCCACGTCCGTCGGGACCAGCCCCGACAGCGATGACGACGACCACGATCGGGATGACGATCACGGCGGGCATGGTCGAGGCGGAGACGATGACGACCATGAGGACGACGATTGAGCCGCTCAACCGTCCACACCGTGATCGGTCTGTTTCTCTTCGCCACCGGGCTCGTTGCCCTGTTTGCGGTGTCCTCCCCGATCCCGGCTCAACCAATCGCGCCTACGACCGCTGATGCCATCACGCTGGCTACCCCAACACAGACGAATCTGACGGCAGGGATCCACGCGGCAGTCGAGCGCGTGTTATTGGAGTCAGGGCGAGCCGGTGCCCTGAGCGCCGACGAGATGAGTCAGGTCCCTCCACATGTGCTTCGTGTCCTCGTCGAGAACGGTGCGGCTTTGATCGTCTCCGACGGAGGCGTGGAGTGAGCCGGTTCGACGGGGGTCGTTGGAACCGAGTCGTGGTCTGGACCGGTGCCGCCCTCGCCTGGGGATCCGTGTTCGTCGCCACCAGGCTGGAACCAGACGGCGCTGTCCCGCCCACGGTGTCTCCCGTGCCGGCCCAGGCCGGCGTGGAAGTGTCCGCTGCATTCCCGGTTCCCCCGGAAGGCGGCATCGTGGTGATCCGGCAGTCCGGCTCGTCGACCGCCCCGGCGCCTCCCCCCGCCCCATCCGCAGCGTCTGCGCCAGGCTCTCCACCCACTCCGGTGAGCAGCGGCTCATGAGCCACGTGACCTTCGGGGCGATGGGGACCGGGATCGATGCCTGGTGTGACGACGTCGGGGCGGCCGAGGTGGTCCGAGCCTGGTTCATGGAAGTAGAAGCGGTATGCAGCAGATTCCGGAAGGGGAGCGAGTTGAGCCGGATCAACCGGGCATCGTCAGGAACGGTGTTGCTGTCCCCTCTGCTCAGTGAAGTCATGCACGCCGCTGACCGGGCCCGCTCGCTGACAGGCGGTCTGGTCGATGCCGGGATCGGTGCAGAAGTGGCGGCCTGGGGTTACGACCGTTCATATGAGCAGGTCCGGGATATCCAAGCCGCACCTCCTCGCCATGCTCATCCTCGTTGGGAAGCTCGGGGCCGTGCGCTCACCCGTGGCCCGGGCACCATGATCGACCTGGGTGGGATTGCTAAAGGCTGGGCCTGCGACATGGCGGTCGAGCGGGGTATGGCACGAGTCGTGTCTGCCGGCGGTGACCTGAGGAGTGACGACCCTCTAACCGTTGTCTCGGTGATGGATCCGTTCGGCGATCTGGCTGCCCGTGTCAGCGTTGGTGTGGCCGCCTTGGCCACGAGCTCTACCTCACGACGACGCTGGAAGGCGGGCGGCAGGGAGGTCTCACACATCATCGACCCCCGCACCATGGAGCCGGTCAATAGCCCGGTGCTCAGCGCCACCGTCGTTGCCAGATCGGCGGTCGAGGCGGAAGCCGGGGCCAAGGCCGCCCTTCTGATGGGTGAAGACGCTCTCGCGTGGGCGTCCAAGGCGGGATGGATCGATGGAGCCCTTGTGGTCTGGCACGACGGCTCGGTCTATGCCACGCCGGGCATCGAGCTGGCGTCATGAGCGGCGAATGGCTCCTGATCAGGGGATCGGGTGTGGTCGCATTCGCCCTGCTGACCGCGGCGACGACCTGGGGACTGCTGGTGAGCTCGAAGCTGCTGGGTCGAGTGGCAAAGGCCAAGACCCTGACCTGGTTCCACGAGTCCCTGGGCATCGGCGCCCTGCTGGCGACCCTGGTCCACGTCGGGGTTCTTTCCGTCCACGACTTCCTCGATTTCACCTGGCTCGAGATCCTGGTCCCGGGTATGTCGGACTGGCGGCCGGTGGCGGTGACCATGGGGATCGGTGCGTTCTACGGGCTGGTTCTCGTGGCGACCAGCTTCTATCTGAAGCGCTGGATCGGGCAGAGAGCATGGCGAATGATCCACTTCGCCTCGATCGGGGTCTTCGTCGCATCTCTGTTGCATGGGATCTGGGCCGGCACGGACACCAACGAGCCGATGATGATCGGGCTCTACGTGGGCTCAGCCGCGGTGGTGTTCACCCTGATCGGCTTCCGCGTCGTCGCCGAGGTCCGCTTTTCGGGCAGGACACCGCGGCCGGATGTTCATGAGGCGGGCGCGCCGCGATAGATTCGCCGCCCGATGAGCGAGGAATACCGCCAGACAATCAAAGACCTGAGCGACCGCATCGTGGAGGCTCAGCGCCCGATCAAGGTGCTGGCGGCGATCAATTGGGACGACTCGATCAAAGAGAAGTTCTACGCATCCAAGTTCAAGGAGCAACCCGCTGTGGACCGGGCCTATTACGAGGCCAGGGATCGGGATTTCGACGCCGACAGCATCAAGGAGGAGCTGCGAGGAGTCGAGTCCGACCTCCAGGGGAAGTTGGGACCGGTGTCGCCCGCCGGGAACCTGATGAAGTTCATGTGTGAGCAGTTCCGTCTCACCGTGGACCTCCTCGATGCGTGTGGCACGCCGGAGTTCTCCCAGATCGCTGCCCTCCTATACGGCACTCCTCACGACGTCTTCCACGCCGGTGGGCCGACCATCGCCGATCTGGGCCAGCAGATGAGGAAAGTGCTCGAAGGCCTCGACACCGTCGAGGAGTCGGAGATGGACGAGCGCAGCATCCCCGGTACCGAAGCCGTGGTGATCCTGCAGAAGGCGTGTGATGCTTCCATGGGTGAGGGAATGGTCGAGGTACGGCCAGATGACGGGATCGCCGCCGATGCCGCCGCCGGAAGCGACTACATCAAGGTCCGGGAAGACCGGATGTTCTCCAAACGTGACCTGCACCTTCTCGAGACCCACGAGGCGTGGGTGCACATCGGCACCACCCAGAACGGCCTGGCCCAGCCGGTGTGCACCTTTCTGGGCAAGGCAGCGCCACGCACCACGGTCACCCAGGAAGGTCTGGCGGTGCTCACCGAGATGCTGAATCTGCGCAGCCATCCCCGCCGGCTGGCCAAGCTGATGCATCGCATCGAAGGGATCAGGGCGGCTTCGGAAGGAGCGTCCTTCGTCGAAGTCTTCGAGCTCTTCCGCACAGACGGGCTGAGCGAGGACGACGCCTGGGCGGCAACGGTCCGCATCTTCCGGGGGAGCCTTCCCGACGCCGGGCCCTTCACCAAAGACCTCGGGTACGGCAAGGGTCTGATCCTGACCTTCCTCTACGTCCGTCTTGCCATCTATCTGGGCCGGGCCCACCGGATCCCGTTGCTCTTCTGCGGAAAGGTCGACTTGCTCGACATGGTGACTCTGCACCAGCTGGAGGAAGAGGGCTTGGTGGAACAACCCAGGTTCATCCCGCCCCCATTCGATGACATCCCGTCGCTGGCGTCGACCCTGAGCCTGAGCGGATTCAGCGCGATGCTCGACTGGAGCCGTCTCGAGACCGACTACGCCGCCCTGATCTGATCAGACGATGGTCGGCGCCGGCGCGACTCCTCCCTGAGACCCCAGAAGCCGAGGAGGGTGGCACCGGCCAGGAGCACGGCTGCAATCGTGAACGTGTCGTGCAGTGCCGCGACCTGGACCTGGTCCGGCGCCGCAGCCGCATCTCCACCTTCGAGACTCCCCACTTGGGCAGCGACGCGGGCCGCCCAGACCGACCCCAAGACCGCAATCCCGCTGATCTGGCCCAGGAGCCGGGTCAGCGTGAGGATCCCGCTGGCCACCCCCGAGTACTCCCGGGGGACAGAGCTCATGATTGCGCTGTTGTTGGGTGACTGAAACACACCCATCCCGATCCCTACCGGGATCATCAAGGCGATCAGCACCAGCACCGAGGTCTCGACGTCGAGGAGGCGAAAGGCGCCCAAAGTGAGGGTGAGTATCACCAGACCGGCCAGGGTCAGCTTGCGGACACCGACCCGGTCGGACAGGGCCCCTGACATCGGCGAGGTGATCCCGAGGGCCAGAGGAGCCACACCGAGCAGAAGCCCCACCTCGCGCACACCGAAGTCGAGCACACCCTCCAAGTAGAACGGCAACAGAAAGAAGACGGCGGAGGCAGAGACGAAGGTGATGTATCCGGTGAAGACGCTGACGGAGAGGAGTGGCTCTCGAAAGATCCTGAGATCGATCATCGGCCCCGGCAGACGAAGCTCGACGATCACGAACGCGATCAGAGCCACCAGGGCCAGGGCGAACAAGGCGAGGATCTCAGGCGAGCCAAAACCGCGGCTCTGACCCAGGGTGAGGGCCAGGGACACGCTGAGCAGCGTCACGGAGAGCAGTGCCGCTCCCAGGTAGTCCATGCGCTGGCCGGGTAGGGGTGGGAGGTCGGGGATAGTTCGTGCCGCCACCCACAGCCCGATGATCCCCACGGGGACGTTGACGAAGAAGATGGCCTGCCAGTCGAAGGCGGAGATCAGCAGGCCGCCTACCACCGGGCCGGTGATGACACCCACTGACACGGCGGTCCCGATCCATCCCAATGCCTTGCCCCGCTCATGCGGAGGAAAGGCGTCGATGAGGATCGAGGCTCCGAGGGCGAGCATCATCGTGCCCCCGACAGCCTGGACCACCCGGAAGACGATGAGCAACTCGATGCTGGGAGCGAGGCCGCAGAGCACCGAAGCCACGGTGAACACGGCGAAGCCAAGCAAGAAGATCCGTTTCTTTCCGAGAACATCGCCGAGCCGGCCGATCCCCAGGGTGAGCGTGGCCATGGTGAGGAAGTAGGCGAGTGCCACCCACTGGATGACGTTGAAGGAGGTCCCGAAGTCCTCCCGCATCGTGGGTAAGGCGACGTTCACGATCGACCCGTCGATGGTCGCCAACAGGACGCTGGTCGAGACCGCGACCAGGACGTACCACTTACGCGAGTAGTCGACTGTCCCCGGCTCGGTGGTGGACCTCACCGACGCAGGCTAGGCCGATGAAATGACTGCTCTCGACCCGGCTCGATCGCTCGCAGACTTGTCGGGGAGCCCCCCGGGGCTATTTACGGGGGGCTCCCTCAACTGGGACGAGGACACCCCAAATACCCGGGTAGCCTCACTAGGTAATCGCTCGAAAGCTCTCGAGCGATCCTCTGAAATGACAGAGAGGAGCCTGGACGTCTCCCTCGGCTGGATTTGGCTCCCGAGTCGGGAGTCTCCAGCTGTCAGCCTCTGAAACGGACGAGGCCCTACCCATCGGTTGCAGACGCCCGGCGTGGTAGGTTGCGAGAGGGCCGGCCTCGGACTTGCCGGCCTGGTGGCGGGGATGTCGACGCATGCTGGAGCACGTCCGGTATTCATCGGGCGGGTAGATGAGATAGCCCAACTCCAGGGCGCACTCGAGTCCGTCCGTTCCGGCAGGGGAAGCCTCGTCTTGCTTTCCGGTCCGCCTGGTATCGGCAAGAGCCGTTTGGCGTCCGAGTTCATCGAGAACTGCACGGCATCCGGCGTCAGAGTCCTTGTGGGTCGAAGCTGGGAGGCAGGGGGGGCTCCGGCTTACTGGCCCTGGGTCCAGGCGCTGAGGGGGTACCTCCGCACCGCGGATCCGTCGCTTGTGAAAGCCCAGATCGCAGGCGGAGCCGCCGAGATCATCACATTGTTACCGGAGCTGGGCGACCCAGAAGGACCGGTCACATCGTCGTCCGGGGGAGATCCGACCGCCGAGCGCTTTCGACTGTTCGACGCCATGTCCAACTTCCTGCGCAACGTGGCCGGCGCCGAGCCACTCGTGATCGTGCTGGAAGATCTCCAGGCGGCCGCCACCCCGACCCTCCTCTTGCTCGAGTTCGTCACGAGCCAGATCGCTGAAGCGGCCCTCTTGATACTGGCCACATTCAGGGATGTTGAGCTGACACCGGAGCATCCACTCACAGGGACGCTTGCGGAGTTGCATCGCTCTCCGATCACTACCCATCTGGTACTCGACGGGCTCGATGCAGATGAGGTGGCACGATTTCTCGAAGCAGTGGCGGGCCGAGAGGCGGCCTCGACATTGTCCACCCCGCTACACAACCGGACCGGGGGGAACCCACTCTTCCTCGGCGAGGCGGTGCGGCTGATCACAGCGAGCTCGTCAGAGGGCATTTCCTCGGCGCTCACGAGAATCACTATCCCGGCCGAGATCCGAACGGTGATCGAGCGCCGGCTCGAAGGGCTTTCCTCGCCATGCGCCAGCCTCCTGGAGACCCTTTCCGTGCTCGGGAACGAGTTCGAAGTCGAGGTGGCGGCGAAGCTTGCGGACGTGGACGTCGACGTCCTCCTCGATCACATCGGGGAGGCGGTGACCGCGGGGCTGGTTGTCGACTCTCGAGCCGGACCTGGCACGTTGGGTTTCGCTCACGACCTCATCCGGCACACTCTCTATGCGAGGCTTTCGCCCGCGGCGCGTGTGGGACTGCACCGACACGCCGCCGCCGTCCTGGAGGAAACCTATGGGGAAGACGACGACGAGCATCTCACAGAGGTCGCTCTTCACCATTTCGAGGCCGCCGCCGGGGGCAGTCATGACAAGGCGGTCGAGTACGGCAGAAGAGCGGGAGAGCGAGCGCTCCGTGGGCTGGCATTCGAGGAAGCAGCTCGTCTCTTCGAGGTTGCCGTGCAGATGCTGGATAGCTCCGAACGTCCCGACCGGTCCTCACTCGGGTACCTCCTGCTGGCGCTTGGTGACGCCCGTGTCTGGGCTGGTGACTTAGAAGGGGCCGGCAAAGCCTTCCTTCGCGCTGCGGACATGGCGCGGCGCGTCGTCGATGCCCGTCTCCTGGCTCAGGCAGCGATCGGCTATGGGGGCCGTTTCATATGGGCGCGGGCCGGCAATGACACGGCCATGGTCCCGCTCCTCCAGGATGCGCTGGTCATGCTCGGCGGAGAGGACGACAAGTTACGGGCGAGGCTGCTCAGCCGGCTGTCCTGCGCCACGCGCAGCTCTCCCGATCGCGAACACAGTGCCGCTTTGGCCTGGCAGGGCGTCGAGCTGGCACGCCAGCTGGATGATCCTCCAACCCTCGCCTATGCGCTCACCGGTCTTGTCGGCGCGATCTGGTGGCCGGAGAACCCGGAGGAGCGTCTCGAGTTGAGTCTCGAGTTGGTGAACGTGGCGGCTCTTGCGGGAGGGGTCGAGGCCGAGTTCGATGGGCATGCGGCCAGGTACGCGGCCTTCACCGAATTAGGGGATTTCACAGCGGCGCGGAGGGAGCTTCGTCTTCTCCGTCGGGTGGGGGGATCACTACCGATCGCTGCCCAGCGGTGGCTGGAAGGAGCCTTGACAAGTGTGCTCGCACTCTCGGACGGCGACTTCGAGGAGGCCGAGCATCGGATCGAAGAGACCATCCGCGAACGTCCGGTCACACCAGCCCGGGACAATGTCTCGGCGGGTTTGTTC
>JALDXM010000077.1:0-7991 GCA_032155085.1 Actinomycetota bacterium
GGACGTGATGTCATCGAAGTTGCCCTCGACCGAGGTGACAATCCCCCGCACGGTGCCCGAGTTCTGACTGCAAGCGACGAGTGCGACTGCCATCACGATCGCGCCCGCCCTGCTCAGGATGCCCGGAGGGTCGACTCGATGCTCTCCCACTCTCGTTCCTGCTTCGTCCAGCGGAACCAGATCACCGCGATCGTGGACCACAGGAAGAGGCCGCCACCGAGCTTCATGATCACACCGGCGATGGTCTGGTCGGCCACCGCAGTGAGGCCAAAGGCCATCGCCGCCTCCCCATAGACCGGATAGATCGGGACCGAGGAGAAGGTGAGGAATGAGGCCGGGATGGTCGGAAGCAGTGACTGGGCGAAGAGATAGAACATCTGAACCGGTGGCGCCAGCCGGGGAATGGCAGGCGTCGGAGAGAACACCGGGAGCCACATCAGGATCGAGACCCCGAACAGCCAGGCATGGACCAGGAAATGAGGCGCTCCCCCCCGCAGCATCATCGCCACCAGATCCGGCCAGTGGATCACGATGAAGGTCGAGTTGAAGAGCACGAAGGCCGGGACCGGGCGGGCCAGCGGCCTCACGAAACGGGCCACCTTGGGGTGACCGAGCGTGACATCGGCGAGCCATCGGGGCATGCCTCGCAGGAGCAACGGCGGGACGATCAGCGCTATCACCATGTGCTCCACCATGTGGACGGTGAACAGGGAAACCTCTCCGATGTCGTGGATCGGCCAGCTCGACACGAGGAACAGGGCGATCACACCGCCGTTCCACTGCCACCTTTGACCGGTCGTCGCGGGAGGCGCCTCGGGGGCCATCGCCGGCCGGAGCCGCCGATCGGCGTACCAGTAACCGAAGATGAGCACGAAGGCCAGAGCCCACACGTCGTAGTGCGGGTGGAACGCTGGGATCACAAGTCCACCAAGCCCCCGCGGATGGCGATGACCCCGAGGGCGGTCAGCACGATCGTGTACAGGGAGCAGGCGAGGATGAACCCTGCCGTGAAGAACCGGCTCAGCGTCGGGCTCTCAAAGCGGAGATGCATGTACCAGCCGATCACGATGATGAACTTCAGGGCCGCTAGCAACAGCAACAGCACGGTGTTGAAGTGACCGAGGTCGAAGTCCCGGTGGATGTAGTAAATCGCCACCTCGATCGCGGTCAGCACGGCCAGGACGACGGCGATCTTCCAGTACTGCGCCGGCGTGGGATGGTGGATGTGCTCCTCGGCGCTCATATCGGTGGCACCGAGAGGAGATAGACGACGGTGAAGATCACGATCCAGATGATGTCGACGAAGTGCCAGTAGAGCCCGACCAACTCGAGGTTCATGCCATGGCCGTCGCTCAGCTCACCGCGTCGCCGTGAGATCCCCCATAGGGAGAGCAGCATGATCACGCCGATGGCGACGTGGGTCCCGTGGAACCCGGTCAGCAAATAGAAGGCCGAGGCAGCCGGGTTGGTCGACAGCTTCATGTCGTACTCGACGATGAACTCGGTGAACTCGAACACCTGCCCACCGAGGAACACGGCGCCGAGGGCGGCCGTGGCGAACAGCCAGGTCCTGGTGCCGTTCACATCACGACGGGTTTGGGCGTTGTGGGCCAGCACCATGGTCAGAGAGCTCATGAGAAGCACGAACGAGCTGACCGAGGTGAACGGGATGTCGTAGATCTCGGCTGGATAGGGAGGGGGGAAGCCGGGACGGTTCGAGTAGAGCAGGTAGTTGGAGATGAGGGCACCGAAGAAGAGGAACTCGGAGCTGAGGAAGAGCCACATCCCCAGTTTGCGGTTCTCGACCCCCGTCCCTTCGTGCTCAGGATGGGCATGCTCCAGCGACGCCTCGTGAGTGAGCTCAGTCATCGACCGGCTCCGGTGCCTCGGCTACGACCCCGGGCTCCTCCAGTTCCTCGGGCTCGTCGGGCCCATCGTGATCGTCGCCTTCCCCGTGTTCACCATGTGGCTCCTCGAGTGGCTCCATGGCCCATCCGATCACGGCGGCAAGGCTGATGATGAGCCCGATGACGATCAGCGCCTTGCCCGCAGGGGTGCGGTGATAGATCACCCCGTAGAACATCAGAGGCAGGCCGAGGGCGAAGAAGAAGGGGAAGTACGACGGGTTGGGGAGATGGATCGGGGATGCCGGGTTCAGCTGGGCGTGCTCGTTGTTGGCGACGACCTCATCCGCCTCAGCGCGACGCACGGCCCGGCCCTCGGGGTCCTCCTCGTACTTCAGGTGCCAGAAGTGGTCCAGGCTGATGACCACCGGGGGCACTGCGAAGTTGTACTCAGGTGTCGGGTTGGGGGCCATCCATTCGATGGTGCGGGCATCCCAGGGATCAGGCCCCGACACCCGGCCCCGACGTTTGCTGGTGAACCAGTTGATCATGAAGATGAGGATGGAGAAGGCGATGATGAAGGCGCCCACGGTGACCGCCACATTCCAGGGCTCCAGATTCGTCTCCGGCGCGTATTTCCAGGTCCGGCGCACCATCCCCTGGAGGCCGAGCCAGTGCATCGGCCCGAATGTGAGGTTGAACCCGAGCAGCATCAACCAGAAATGGACCTTGCCCAGACGATCATTCATCAACCGCCCGGTGAGCTTGGGGAACCAGTAGTAGAGCCCACCGAACAGCCCGAAGACGGCGCCGCCAAAGATGACGTAGTGGAAGTGGGCGACGATGTAGTAGGTGTCGGTCTGCTGCCAATCGGAGGGGACGACGGCGTGCGTGACCCCGGACAGGCCGCCGATGGTGAACATCGCGACGAAGCCGATGGCGAACAGCATCGGAGTGTGGAGCCTGATCCGGCCCATCCACATCGTGCCCAGCCAGTTGAAGATCTTGATCCCGGTCGGGATGGCGATGGTCATGGTGGCCAGCCCAAAGGCAGCCTGGGCCACCGGGGTGATCCCAGAAGCGAACATGTGATGCGCCCAGACACCGAACCCGAGGAAGGCGATCGCAGCCCCGGCGAAGACGACGGCCGAGTATCCAAAAAGGGGCTTCCGGGAGAACGTCGGCAGGATCTCGGAAACGATGCCCATGGCGGGCAGGATCAGGATGTAGACCTCAGGATGGCCGAACAGCCAGAAGAGATGCTGCCAGAGGATCACATCGCCACCGGCTTGCGCCGCGAAGAACAACGACCCGAACTGCCGGTCGAAGGTCACCATGAACAGGGCCACAGCGATGATCGGCAGTGAGAAGAGGAGCAGGAACGACGTGATGGTCGTCATCCAGGCGAACACCGGCATGCGGAGGAGACGCATCCCCTTGGCCCTCAGGTTGAGCACCGTCACCAGGAAGTTGACCGACGACACCAGCGAGGCGAGGCCGATTATCTGGAGACCGAGCGCCCAGTAGTCCATCGCCGTCCCCGGCGAGTAGAGCGGACCTGCATTGGGCTGGTAACCGAACCACCCCCCATCCGGTGAGTCGGCCAGGAAGTTGAAGCTGCCCGGCCCACCACCCGGCGCCAAGTTGCCGTCGACACCCCCTATGCCATCCACGCCGACGGGCGCCGCCGACGTCCCGAAGAAGAAGGTCGAGTAGAGGAATATCGCCCCGAAGAAGAAGATCCACCAGGACAGGGCGTTCAGCCGCGGAAAAGCCACATCACGGGCGCCGATCAGCAGCGGGAGCATGTAGTTCATCAGGGCCGCCGAGGCCGGCATGACGAAGAGGAAGATCATCGTGGTGCCGTGCATCGTGAACAGGGCGTTGTAGGCCCCGGCGGTGAGGAATTCGCCGTTGGCCTGGGACAGCTGGATCCGGAGGAGAAGGGCCTCCATGCCGCCGATCAGGAAGAAAGTGAAAGCGGCGTAGCCGTACATGATCCCGATCCGCTTGTGGTCGACCGTCGTGATCCAGGACCAGAGACCGGTCGTCGACCGGGGCCGTCGGAAGATGGTGGTGGTGGGCCGTTCGGCGGTGGCGGTCATTCGAGGCTATCCAACCAGACGATCAGAGCATCGATCTCGGCCTCGGTCAAAGCCAGGTCGGGCATGAAGCTCCCCGGCTTGATGTAGGGCGGGTCCGCCAGCCACTCCTTGAGGGCGGCATCGCGTGCCTGCCCCTCTTGGGGGAGCACGGCGCCAGCGAACACATCCCGAGAGGCGAAGTGGGTGAGCTCCGGCCCGTTGAAAGCCTCGGGCGGGACGATGTTCGAGGACTCTTCCTCCTCGAACCGGACGGTGTGGCACTGGATGCACTGCTTGTTGAGATAGACCTGATATCCCTCGTACTCGGGATCGCCTTCTACAGGAAGCGTGGCTCCCCCCTGTTGCTCTGCCAACCAGGCCTCATACTCCGCAGGCTCGAGAGCCTGGACCCGGGCACGCATCAAGGAGTGGGAGAGACCGCAGAATTCGGCGCAATGACCCCAATACGTGCCGGGTTCATAGGCCTGGAGGCGGAGCAGGGTGATCTGGCCCGGAACCAGGTAACGCTTGCCGTTCAAAGCGGGGATCCAGAAGTTGTGTAGCACGTCGTCGGAGGTCATCACGGCGCAGACCTCCTGCCCGGCGGGGATCACCATGATGTTGGCCGTCGAGATGTCGGCTTCGGGGTAGTGGTACTCGAACCACCACTGATGACCGGTCACCTCGATCTCGATCGCGTCCGGGTCGCACTCTGTCAGCTCGAACACCGCCGCCGTGGTGGGTACGGCGATACCGGCCAGGATCAGCGCCGGGATGACGGTCCAGGCGATCTCCAGCTTGGGGCTGCCGTGGAGCTGTTTGGCCTCCTTGGACCCATCGCGATCGCGGTACAGGAATACAGCGACCAGGATCGCACCCTGGACTAGCACGAACACGGCCACCGCGATCCAGAAGACCGGCCAGAAGAGGTTGTTGATCTGCTCAGAGAAAGGCCCGGCCGGCTCGAATGTGGTTAGCGGCTGATCCTCGCTCCCGATCAGGGAGCAGGCCCCCAGGAGGAGGGCTACGGCGACGAGTGCGCCGAGGCGGACCAAGCGTTGACGGGACCGAGCCATCGGCGCCAGATCATACGGATTCCCCAAAGTGCCGACCAACTTCCCACTTGGGGTCAGACCTCAACTCCGTTCACAGGACAATCAGCCGGCGACCGCATCGACCGCCGCGGTGAGCTCCTCGTCGGAAACGGCGCCTTCGAAGGCGGCGCTGACCACACCATCTGAGGCGACTACGAATACCCAGGGCTCGGAGGGGAGACCCCATTCGGAGACGGCCGGGACAGGGGTCAGATCTTCGACCTCGACCTGGAGGTCGTCGTAGATCTCGACGTGGACGAATTCGATGCCCTCGTGATCGGGTCTAAGGGCCTTGACCTGGTTGAGGAGCGGCCCACAGGCCTGGGAGGTGCAGAAGGCCGGCGTGGCGAACACGATCACCGAAGGGCTCCCGGATGTCACTGCCTCAGCGATGCTCGACTCGTACATGGCCGGATCGGGGTCCGGATCAGAGGTGATGACCGATAGGTCGGCGAACTCGGCCGAGGTTCTCGTCTCGGAGGGCGGGGCCTGCTCTCCGGGCTCGATCAGCGGAAGGTCGTCGCAGGCGACGAACCCTGCGGGTCCCGCCTCAGCCATGCCTTCGGCTTCGATAGTGGCTTGATAGGTGGCTGCCTCAGGGATATCGACGTGGGCGGCGTACAGCCCGCGCACATCGGGAACGGTCCAGAGGAACTCGAGCGGATAGGTCTGGAGCGGGGATCCGTTTTCATCCCTGATCGTCACCGTTGCCTCACGATCCGGCGAGGCGAGGAAGTCGTTGGTCTCCGGGTCGATCAGAGCGAACAGGATCCTCTGCTCCCCCAGCCCGATGCTCCCGTTGCTCGAGGCCACTTGTGCGAGCGGCTCAACCTCATCCGACCCACAGGCGGCCAGCAGGAAAACGAGGGCGATAGTCGCGAGCGAGGCTTTCTTCATCGCACCAGGACGTCGAGGGCCACCGACGCAAACAGGGCGGAGAGGTAGACGGTCGACGTGGTGAAGAGCCTCATCGCCTCCTCGGGCCGGCGGTAGACACGCCAGGTGTCCCAGAGAAACCAGGTGCCGAGACCGATTGCCGCCGTCAGATAGATCCAACGCATCCCTGCCACCGGCACCAGGAGCAGGCTGATCGCCACCATCAGACCGGTGTAGAGCAGCATCTTCCTCGTGGTCGCCTCGACCCCGGCCACCACGGGAAGCATGGGCACACCGGCCCGTTCGTAGTCGTCTCGATACCTGATGGCCAGGGCCCAGAAATGGGGCGGAGTCCAGTAGAAGACGATCAGGAACAGGACCCATGCCGGCAAGGCCAAGGCGCCGGTCACCGCGGCCCACCCGACGAGAGCAGGAGCGGCTCCAGCTGCACCGCCGATCACGATGTTCTGGGCGCTGGTCCGCTTGAGACCCATGGTGTAGACGAAGACATAGAAGAGGAGGGCAGCGGTGGAGATGACCGCCGCCAGCAGGTTGGTGGTAGCCCACAGCCAGACGAAACCGGCGACGCCGAGCACGATACCGAACACCAGGGCATGGGAGGGAGGCACCACCTCCCTGGCGAGCGGGCGGGCCCTGGTACGCCGCATCACCTGGTCGATGTCCCGGTCGACATAGTTGTTCAGGGCGTTTGCGCCTCCGGCGGACAACGAGCCTCCGATGAGGGTCGAAACCACGAGCCAGGTGCCCGGCCATCGCCCTGCCGCCAGGATCATCGACGGCACCGTCGTGATGAGGAGCAGCTCGATGATGCGTGGCTTGGTAAGAGCGAAGTAGGCGCTGATCTTGCCCAGGCCCGACCTCGTCGCCGCACCCGGGTCGGTGATCACCGGCACCACAATCTCGTGTCCGTCAGTCGACATCGTTTGCTTCCGCGGCTCCCACCGTTTCCTGTCCTGCCTCTCTCTCGGCTGCGTTGCGCTTCGCCCTCTTTTCAGCCCAGCGCAGGGCGAAGATGGCCAGAAGTGCGGGCAGCAGGAAGATGCCGATCTCGTCGATGCCCCCGTAATGCGCAAAGATCACGATCACCCCGCGAGGATGAGCAGGCCAAGTGTGGTCAGGGCCACCATAAGTAGAAGCATCGCATACTGAGAGCGGACTGCTTCCGTTCCGAAGTCGTGCAGGGCGCGGTCGTGGGCGAGAACCACCCCGAGGACGTGTCCGGTGACGATCACAGCCACCTGGGCGTACCAGACCGGCTCGGCCGCGGTGATGAAGAAGTCGACCTTGCGTTCCGCCGTCCCGAACAGGTCCCACCCCAGAGCAAACGGGTCGGAGATGGCGGAGATGAGCTGCTGCCCCTCGAAGATGATGAGGGTCATGTAGTGGGCCAGCGCATAGGCCAGGGCTATCGGGACCAGGGTGTGGGCAAAGCGAGCCGCCACCTTCGACGCCGTCCAGTCTCCGCCGGCCATCCGGGCCGCGGCCCAGGAGGCGATCCAATAGGCGGCTCCGATGGCGAGGACACATCCGACCAGCAGCAGAGTCTCCCCCAGCATTGTCCGCCCGAAGTCACCCACGAGGCCACTGAAGGATTGGGTGGCCGAAGCGCCGTCGTAGGTCACGGTGCCGATGGCGGCGGTGACGAAAGCTGCCAGTCCTGGCCAGGCGGGAAGCACGGTGAGAGCTCTCAACCAGCCCCTCCTCACCAGTCGTCCGTCAGGCCTTCTGCCGAGTGGTGATAGGGCCGAGAAGATTCGGTTGTACGGGGTGAAGGCGTCGAACACCGCCAGCCCGGTCTCCCGGCCGGCATAGGCCATCGCTGCGATCAGGAAGAGCGTGTAGACGAGAGCTGCGACACCAAGTGCAACAGGCGACCCGGAATCGGGGTAGACCAGTTCGAGCCAGGTGAACGCCACCAGAACAACCATGGCAGGCCAGACGCCGAATCGATCGAGCAGACCGGGCACGGCGTTGAAGTGATCGATGTCAGCGTGTGAAACAAAGATCCCGTCGATGCGCATTTTGCCCTGGGCCCAAAGGAAGGAGGCGATCGACTGGGTAGCAAATTCGGG
>JALDXM010000078.1:0-7955 GCA_032155085.1 Actinomycetota bacterium
TCGTAGAACTGCCGCTCTATCTCCGCCAGGATCTTCTGTTCGTGATCATCGAGGGGCATCATCGACCTCTCAACATCCGTCACCAGCCCTCTGACACAATACACCCGGGACGGAGACAGTTCACAGGGTAAGTCACTCCTCGGGTCTGAGGCCGCCGAGGAGCCGTGCCGGCTCGACAGAATGTTCGCCGAATCGCTCCCGAACGCCGGCCACTGCATCGGCTATCCGCGCCCATTCATCGCCGGATTCCATCAACATTTGCCTGGGGTCCCCTGCGGGCTCGAGGGTGGAGCCACCAAGGCCGAGGAGGCGGACCGGGCGGTTCAACTCGACCTGTCCCAGAAGCTCGGTGGCGACAGCGAAGAGATCGCGCGGGCTGTCGACAGGGTTGTCCAACGTCATGCTCCTGGTGATCGTGGTGAAATCGGCGAACCTCAGCTTCATAGTCAGCGTCCTGGCCGCGAGACCGGCTCGGTGCAGCCGATCAGACAGACGCTGGGCATGCGCCAGCAAGGCCGTGGTCAGAAGGTCCATCCCCTGGAGGTCCCGGTCGTAGGTTTCCTCCACCGAGATCGACTTGGCCCCGACATCGGGGACGACCGGCCGGGGGTCTGAAGCGTTGGCCAGCTCGAGGAGATGCCGTCCTTGCGTTGGCCCCAAAGACCTCACGACTGTGGCTTCGGGGAGCTCCGCCAGCTCCCCGATGGTGACGACACCAAGACGCTGCAGCCCGGCCAGGGTGGCGGGGCCCACACCCCACAAGGCCTCCACCGGCAGGGCGTGGAGAAACTCGAGCTCGCTCTCCTTGGGCACGATGAACTGACCGTCGGGTTTGGCCGCCTCCGTGGCGAGCTTGGCCATGAACTTCGTCGCCGCGATGCCGACCGACGCCGGAAGCCCGACCTCGGCGCGTATCCGAGCCCGGAGGGCCGAGGCCACGTCCGCCGGACCCTCGTAATGACGTCTCAGACCGGAGATGTCGAGGAACGCCTCGTCGACACTGAGACCCTCCACCAACGGCGTGAACTGCCTGAAGATCTCGAACACTCGCGCCGAGAGGTCGCCGTAGCGACTGTGACTGGGGGGCAGGACGATCAGGTCCCTGCACAACCTGAGCGCCGTCGCGGTGGGCTGTGCAGACCTGACTCCATGAGCCCTAGCCTCGTATGAGGCGCTGGCGATCACTCCACGCCCGCCCGTGCCACCCACGGCCACGGGCTTGCCAACCAGGCCGGGATCGCGCAGCCTCTCCGCTTCGACGAAGAACGCGTCGAGGTCGACATGCAGGATTGGCTCGGGCCACATGCCAGCCTGAAGTTACCGGGGGCCTTGCCCTTCTTGAGTTACCGAGGGCCTTACCTTGGAGCGGTAGCCCCGGCCCGAGTTACCTCTGGTCGGGCCTGGTTCCGACCACAATGAGAGACATGGCTGCCCTGGTACATCTGGTCCGTCACGCCGAAGTCGACAATCCGGCGCACCTGGTCTACGCCGACTTGCCCGGTTTCGGGCTCTCCCCACATGGGGTCGAGCAGGCGCGTCGTGTTGGTCGATATCTCGGGCCTCGCCCTGTGGTGGCCATCTGGTCATCACCGTTGGAGCGGGCGTTGCGCACCGCCGAAGAGATCGCCGCACGCACCGGAGTGCCGGTCAAAGTCGATCCGGGCCTGACCGAGTGGGCGGTGATCGGGAGGTGGAAGGGACACGCCTGGGGTGACATACCCAATGTGTTCCCCGGTGACCTGGAGGCATATCTGGAGCACCCCGAGAATCTCCCCTTCGCCAGCGAGTCACTCATGGAGATGGCGGAACGGATGGCATCAGTCGCGAGGAGACTCGACCAGGAGCACCCGCACGGCGATGTCGTCATCGTCTCTCACCAAGACCCGATCCAGGCCGGCGTGTTACGGCTCATCGGCTCGCCATTGTCTGGCCTCCACGATGGAAAGCCCGGGCACGGCACCGTGTTGAGTCTTCGCCCCGGCCGCGCCTGGCGGGTGGAGACGGAATGGGACCCGGGGGACTCTCCACGCTTCGGGGAGAAACGTGGGCTGAGGGTGCTGGAGCCGGCAGGCAGGCCGGAAGGCCCGTCTTCGGCTTGAAATCCCCCCCTGCGAGACTCGGGGCGTGAGAATCCCGCTTCTCGCCGGCACGCCCCTCCTCGCCGCGTTGATCTGGGCCGCCGCCCTGGCCGTGGATCCGGTGCCGTTCGACCCTGCGTCCGTGCTCTTGATGATGGTCGGCATCCTCTCCATGGCCACTGTGGGAATGATCGGTCTGACCGTCACGGGCGGGAAGTGGGCATATCGCACATCGCTCGCATCACTCGCGGCCATGGCTGTCGTCGCAGTGGCCCGGCCGATCGACGTGCTCTGGGTCGTAGCCGTCGTAGCCACTGCCTTTGCCACCCTGGTGCACCTGGTGCCACCTCTGACCGGCGCCGTCCGCCGTCTTCCCGCCGCGACCGGGCCACCTGCGCGAGCGGTGCTGATACCGCTTCTCATGATCGGCTTTCCATTCCTTCTCGGGCTGGCCGCTTGGGACGACCCTGGCCCAAGGACGATGGTCGTTGGTCTCACTGCTCCACTGGCGGCCCTCTGGTTCGCCCGGGTGTTCCCAGGAGGCTTGCTCGTAGTCAGGGTCGTCTGGCCCGCCCTGGCCATAGGACTGGCGTTCACCCAGGGACTTGGCCCAGCGATCGTCTCCGTCTGCTGCGGCCTTGTCATCGCAGCGTTGGCGTGGCATCCAACGGTGGCCGCGGCCTTTCACCCACCACGGGAGCGAGGCTCGGTCTTTCCCATCCCACCGGAGCTCGCCCCGCGCGAGGTGCTCGACTCCGCGGACCTCGACGAGAGGGGCCAACCCAACCGTTGAGACGACGGCCCAATCCGTGGATCGCCATCCCGTCCCTCACCTTGGGTCTCATCGCCGGGGCCCTGGGGTGGATCGTGACCGACGTCAGCTGCCGTCAACCCACCGGGGCTGGTGGATTCACCACCTGCTACGGATGGGCGACCCTGGTCGCGATTGTCTCGTTCCTGGTGGTGACCACAGGGGTCGGGCTTGTCCTGGTCCTGGTCTACCGATCACTGGCCGAGTGGAGAGAGAGCCAGTCTTAGGTTCTAGGTAATAGGTTCTAAGCCAGAACGTAAGACCTAAAACATAGGACCTAAAACTTCTCTGGTCTTGAAAAGACCAGAGAAACGTTGTGCCCGCCGAATCCGAACGAGTTCGACATCGCATGGTCGAATGTTGCCTCGCGTTTGACATTGGGCACGTAGTCGAGGTCACATTCGGGATCCGGAGTCTCCTGGTTGATGGTCGGGGGAAGGACCTGGTCGCGAAGGGCCATGATGCAGGCCACTGCCTCCACCGCCCCGGCTCCTCCCAGGATGTGACCGGTCATCGACTTGGTCGACGAGACCGGGATCGATCCGGCGGCGTCTCCCATCGCTATCCGAATGGCAGCGGTCTCTGTCGAGTCGTTGGCCTCGGTGGAAGTGCCGTGTGCGTTGATATATCCGATGTCCGCCGGTGAGAGGCCGGCGTCTTCGACGGCGTTGCTCATCGCCCTGGCAGCTCCGCTTCCTCCCGGGCGAGGCAGGGTGATGTGATAGGCGTCTGCCGACATGCCGTACCCGGTCAGCTCCGCCAACACATTGGCGCCACGGGACTTCGCCTGGTCCATGTCCTCGAGAACCAGGGCCGCACCGCCCTCCCCCATGACGAACCCGTCCCTGTCGGCGTCGAAGGGCCGGGAAGCTCGCTGCGGCTCGTCGTTGCGAGTGGACAGGGCCCGGGCCTGGGCGAAGGTGGCGATGCCGAACGTGGTGATGGCAGCTTCGGAGCCTCCAGCGATGACGACGTCTGCGGCCCCACGCCGGATCAGCTCGGCGCCGTCCCCGATGGCGTTCGCTGAGGCGGAACAGGCGGTGACGACACATGTGACCGGCCCGAGCAGGTTGTGTTCGATCGATGCGAGACCCGCTGCCATGTTGGGGATGACCCTGGGCACCCCCGTCGGGCTGACCCGATCAGGCCCACGCTCGGTGAGTGTGACGATCTCGTCGATGAACGAGCCCATGCCCCCAAAACCAGCTCCAACCACCACCCCGGCCCGCGCCGCTGCCGGATCGTCCTCCGGATAGGAGATCCCGGCCTGTTCCATGGCCTGGCGAACGGCGACGAGGAAGAACTGTGAGAAGCGGTCGACCCGTCTCACCTCTCGCTTGTCGAAGTGTTTCTCCGGCTCCCAGCCGCTCACCTCCGCCGCGATGGTGGTGCGATAGCCCTCGGTGTCGAACAATGTGATCGGGCCGACGCCCGACCGGCCTGCGAGCATCCCCTCCCAGGTCGAACCCGGATCCTCACCGAGTGGTGTGACCGCCCCGAGCCCGGTGACGGCTACCCGCCGTCGCTCCGGTGCCATCGAAATCAGCCCCCGAGCTTCCCGTGGACCACGTCGACGGCCTGGCCGACCGTCATGATCGACTCTGCCTCCTCATCCGGGATCTTTACCCCGAACTCGTCCTCGAGCGCCATCAGCAGCTCCACCACGCCGAGGCTGTCCACATCGAGGTCCTCCTCGAAATGGGCGTCCTCGGTGATCTTGGACGCGTCCAACCCGAGCTCGGACACCAGGACCTCACTCAGGCGGTTGGCTACTTCGCTTCTGTCCACATGTACCTCCTTTTTCTGTTCGGCCGGCGGAAAGTTACAAGGCGAGACCGCCGTCGACGGCCAACACGTGCCCGGAGACGTAAGACGCGGCGTCAGAGACCAGGAACTCGACCGCGGCAGCAACCTCGTCGGCAACTCCGAACCGGCCGGCCGAGATGCGGCTGATGGCCTCTTCCTTGACCGCATCGCTGAGGCCCTCGGTCAATTCTGTCGTAATGAACCCCGGGGCGACCACATTGACTGTGATCCCGCGCGACCCGACCTCTTTGGCCACCGCCTTGGAGAACCCGATCATGCCGGCCTTCGAAGCGGCATAGTTCGATTGACCGGCGTTGCCCGTGATCCCAGCCACCGACGCTATCGAAACAACCCGGCCCCAACGAGCCCTGACCATCGAGCGCAGGGCCAGCCGGGTACACAGATATGCCGATCGCAAGTTTGTGGCCATGACCTCGTCGAAATCTGACTCGCTCATCCGGAGCAGCAAGTTGTCCCTGGTGATGCCGGCGTTGTTCACCAGGACCGCGACCGGCCCCAGGTCGTCGGCGATCGAGGCAAACATCCCCTCGACCTGCCCTGAGTCGGAGACGTCGGCCCCGTAGGCCACGGCCCTGCCCCCCTCGTCGAGGATCAGCTTCACCACATCATCCGCGGCCGCCGAGTTCTTCGAGTAGTTGACCGCGACCAGATGTCCCATGGCACCAAGCCGCATGGCAACCGCCCGGCCAATCCCCCTGGACCCACCAGTCACCAGGGCGACCCTCCCCTCGGCCTGCCCACTCACGTGAGCTTTTCAGGAAGGCCGAAGAAGTCGAAGTTGGACTGGAGCAACTCCAACGTGCTCTGCTCGGAAGGCGGCAGCTCGGCATCGCTCTCCCCGAGCGGCTCGACCCGGTCGCCCCACCGGTACACGGCCGACCCCCAGCTCAACCCTCCACCGAACGCGGTGAACACGATGTTGTCGCCAGGGCGGACCCTTCCTTGCTCCAGAGCCTCGCTCAGAGCCACTGGGATGGTGGCCGCCGATGTGTTTCCGTAGGAGTGAATGTTGACGAACACCTTCGACTCGTCGATGCCAAGCCGGCGGGCCGTGGCATCGATGATCCTGATGTTGGCCTGGTGCGGGATGACCAGGTCGATGTCCTCCAACGACAGGCCGGCGTCCTTGATGGCCCGCGCCGCCGAATCACCCATTGTCGTCACCGCACGCCTGAAGACCTCTGGGCCCTCCATTCCGATCGCCGATTTCCTGGGATCGAGCTGAGCAGGTTCGCCGGCGGTTCCGTCACGGGGGGTCGCAAGGATGTGCCCGACGGACCCGTCCATTCCGAGTTCCGAGGAGAGAAGCCCGATGGGCTCGTCCGTCGGCTCCAAGACCACCGCCCCGGCCCCATCCCCGAAAAGCACACAGGTGGTTCGATCGGTGAAGTCAGTGACGAAGTGGAGCTTCTCCGTCCCGATGAGGAGGACCGTGTTGTTCGTCCCGGCACGAATCATGTTGGTGCCAACGACGAGCCCGTACACGAAGCCCGAGCAGGCGGCGTTGAGGTCCAGCGCGGCCGCGTTCCAGGCCTCCATGTGCCGTTGCACCACCGACGCCGTCGACGGGATGATCGAGTCGCCACTGCAAGTGGCCACGAGGATCAGATCGACGTCGTTCACGCTCTTGCCTGCCGCGGCCAGAGCCCTGAGCCCGGCAACCGCTGCCAGCTCGGACGCCTCGACATGGCTTATGCGGCGCTCCTTGATCCCGGTCCTCGTCGTGATCCATTCGTCGGAGGTATCGACGAGTTGCTCGAGATCGTGGTTGGTCAGCACGTTGGGGGGCATGCACATGCCCCATCCGGTTATCTCGGCATTCCGCATTCGAGTCTCCTCAGGGTCGGTCAATGCTAACGAGAGCGTCCCGCGCGGACCCGATGTCCTCCAGGCCCGAGACCACGATCACCTCGGCGCCATCGACAGTTCGCCGGGCCAGACCGGCCGTGACGTCGCCCGGGCCCACATGGACAAAGGTTTCGATCCCCACCCTGGCCATATCTACGAGCGAGTCCGAGAAGAGGACCGGCTCGACCAGTTGGCGGGTGAGCGTCTCAGCGATATCCCCCGGATCATGTGGTTTCGCCGTCGTGTTCGACCAGACCGGGAAGACCGGATCGCCGAGGTCGGCCTCACCAAGCGCCGCCGACAGGTCACCCTGGGCGGGAGCCATGAATGAGCTGTGAAATGCCCCTGCGACAATCAGCGGTACAACGCGCCTGATCCCGAGCTCCCGGCCATTCTCAGAGAGCCAGTCGAGGTCGTCCCGTCCTCCCGCCACCACCACCTGGCCCGGGGCATTCACGTTGGCCACCTCCAGCCTGCCCCCCATCTCGCGGCGGGAGTGGCACACGTCCTCTGCCTCCTCGCGGCTGGCACCCAGGAGCGCAGCCATGCCCGAGTCCTCGAGGCTCGCGGCGCGCCCCATGGCGCGTCCCCGCTCCGCCACAAGGGCGAGACCGGAGTCGAAATCGAAGACTCCAGCGGCGGCAAGTGCCGTGTACTCCCCGAGCGAGTGGCCGGCTGCCCCGCCTGGCTCGAGGGCTTGATCCCGGGCGATCGTCTCCCAGAGGGTGTAAGAGAGGGCGAACAGGGCGGGCTGGGCGTGCTCGGTTCGGGTCAATTCCTCTTCGGGACCATCGAGGCACAGTCTGCGAAGAGAAAAGCCGAGGATTTCGTCGGACCGCGACCCGAGCAGATCGTCGCGGGCGTCGAAGAGGTCGGCTCCCATGCCCACCGTCTGGCTCCCCTGACCGGGGAACAGGATTCCGACACTCACCCGTATCAGACTCCGCCTAGTTGCCTGCGGTTACGGGAGGACGTCGATGAGGCGATCTACGTCGGAGTCGTCGACATCCCGGTGGGTGACGATGCGCCAGGACCCCCCGAACGGAGGATTGACCTTGATCCCGGCCTCGTCCAGGCCCTGCTTCATCGTCGCCCAATCGATCCCGAGCGCCGCGAAGTCCACCCTCACCATGTTCGTCTCGACCAATGATGGGTCGAGCGACCCCGGATATCGCTCGGCGATCACGTCCCCGAGCCGGCGTGCCAGGGCGTGGTCCTCGGCCAGACGGTCGCGCCCGGCCAGGGCGACTCGGGCTGCCGCTGCAATCACTCCGGCCTGTCGCATGCCGCCGCCAAGCCGCTTACGCAGATAACGAAGCTCTTTGATCAGGTCGGCACTGCCGCAGACGATCGACCCGGCCAGGCAATGCTCGGCATGGAACCGATACCGG
>JALDXM010000079.1:0-7907 GCA_032155085.1 Actinomycetota bacterium
CACGGGAGATCTGGCAGGTTCCATCGACCTGGTCAACCGCACGGCTCGGCGACGGGGGATGGTGGTGGTGATATCCGACTTCCTGGGTGAGCCGACTTGGGAGAATCCGCTTCGAGCGCTCTCCCAGCGTCATGAGGTCATTGCGGTCGAAGTCCTCGATCCACGTGAGGTCGATCTGCCCGATGTGGGGCTGATCTCGGTGGTGGATCCCGAGACGGGGCGGAGACGCCTCGTCGACACCGCCCGTCCCGAGATCCGCCGCAAGTACGGCGAAGTGGCCCGGCGGAGGCGTGAAGAGGTCTCGTCCCGCTTCAAGTCGTGCGGGGTCGACCATCTCCTGGTCGGCACCGACCGTGACTGGGTCGTGGATTTTGTTCGGTTTGTCTCGGGCCGAAAGGCCCGTCTGGTTGCGGCAGGGAGGCCGACGCGATGAGTGACTTCGAATTCCTGAACCCCGGGCGGCTCCTGATCCTTGTTTTGCCCGTGGCCCTCGTCATCGGGTACCTGGTGCTCCAAGCGAGGCGACGGCGATACGCAGTCCGCTTCACGACCGTTGAGATGCTCGACGAGGTCGCACCCGACCGGCCGGGCTGGCGCCGGCACTTGACCGCCATCGGCCTGGTCATGGCCGCGGTGGTTGCAACCGTCGCATTTGCCCGCCCCGTGATCGCCGGGGAGACGCTCGAGTCGACCAAGCTGGTCATCCTCGCGATCGACACCTCGATCTCGATGGAAGCCGAGGACGTGTCCCCGTCCAGGATCGATGCGGCTCGTGAGGCGGCCACCGTATTCCTCGACGCCGTGCCCGAAGGAGTGGCGGTCGGTGTGGTCGGCTTCGATGGCACGGCCCGCCATCTGATCTCGCCGACCACGCGCATCGAAGCCGTGCGCCGCGTCATCGAGGGTGCGATCGATCACGGGAGCCTTGGGGAGGGCACCGCCATCGGTGAGGCCGTGTTCCTCGGCATCGAAGCGATCGAGAACTCCGCCGAGGCGGCCGGCGAAGCCGCTCCTCAGTCTGGAGAGGCTGCCGGCACCATCGTCGTGCTGTCCGACGGCGAGACCACCATGGGCCGCAGCAACGACGAGGCGGCCAATGCGGCCCGCAGCGCCTCAATCCCGGTCCACACCATCGCCTTCGGCACTGACGCGGGCACCATTCACGACCCATTCAATGGTGAGATCCCGGTGCCGGTCAACGAGCAGGCGCTGGCCGAGCTGGCTCGCCAGACCGAAGGGAAGGCCATGACCGCGATTTCGGTCGAGCAGCTGAGCCAGGTCTACGAGGACCTGGGCCGCTCGGTCACAGTGGAGAGAGAGCAGGTCGAGATCGGTGACTGGTTCGCCGGCGCCGCGCTGGGTCTGTTGACATTGGCCGGGGTCGGATCGCTCCTCTGGTTCGGGCGTCTGCCCTAGACCTCTAGGTTGGCTGGGCCCGACCGGTCATTCGAACAGTGCTCGAAGATGAGGGTTGAGGAATGTCCCGTGCGGGTCGAAACGCCGCCGCATCGCGAGGAACTCCTCGTAACGGGGGAAGAGGGCGGAGACTCGCTCCGGGGTCATGAAATGGATCTTGCCCCAATGGGGCCGTCCTCCATATTCGGCGAAGAGCTTGTCACAGGCGCGCAGGTACGGCCAGTAGTCGGTCCCTGGCTCTCCTGAGATAGACACGACCAGGTTGTCGCGCCGATAGTTGGGGCTCATCCACGCCTCGTCGGCTGCGACGACCCGAATCTCCAACGGGTACAGGCTGAGCGGCAGCCACTCGAGCATCAGGGCGCGCATCCGGTCCATGATCTCTCTGGCCTGATCGATCGGTAAGAAGTACTCGACCTCGTGGAAGTTGGGGTCGTAGATCATCGGGTAGATCCGATAGGAGCGATCGATTCGCTCGTTGGGTGGCAGGTCAGCCACATCGGTCCCAAATTCGACTTCCCGATAGCGCTTGACCACACAGTCGTCGGCTCCGGCGTCGTGCAAGTTGTACAAATGGGCCGAGGCGTCGGTGGGCATCCAGAACAGCCCGAAATGGCGGTACTCCTCGATGTCCGACTCGAAGCTCTCCATCACCTCGTCGTACTTCATGATGTCGACCCGGGCGTGGAGGTCGTAAGCCGGCACCACTTTCAGGGTCACCTCCGTCATGATGCCGAGGAGGCCGATCGAAGCCTGGAGGGCGGGGAGCACGTCGGCGTTCTCATTCGCCGAGACCACGATCACGTTCCCAATCCCGTCGACGAGACGCGCCCCGACCAGCGCCGCAGAGAAGTTCGGTTGTCTCAACCCGGAGCCATGGGTGGCGGTGGCAATGGCGCCGGCGATCGCCTGGGTGTCGATGTCGCCCTGATTGGCCAGGGCCAGACCGTGCGCCCAAAGCGGATCCCCGAAATCACCGATGGTGGTCTTCGGGCCCGCCGTCACCGTGAGCTGCTCGGGACCGATCTCGACGACTCCGCGCATCGCGCTCGTGTCGAGCAGAACGTCGGCCTCGATGATCGGGGTAAATGAGTGGCCGGTTCCCACGGTGCGAACCGTGATGCCCCGGCTGGCGGCGTCAGCCACGGCCGACTGAACTTCGGCCTCGTTGGTCACGGTCGTGGTCGCCTTGGGGGTGAAGGACTGATTGCCCACCCAATTGGTCCAGACCCCGTCGCTGAGCTCGATGGTCACCGTGCGGAATGTACCGACGACGTCGAGATTCAGCCTGTAGATCGCATGATCTGGGGCGGATCCGGGTATGGCTCTGTGTCGACGAGAGGACACAGATGTCGGAACAAGACCATGTGGCGAAGGTGTCGACTGTCATCGATGCCTCGAAAGAGGAGATCTGGACGGCCCTGACCGACCCCACCTCGATCAGCCAGTACATGTTTGGCACCAAGGTGACCACCGACTGGTCGGAAGGGAGCCCGATCACCTGGGAAGGGGAATGGAATGGCAACGAGTACCAGGACAAGGGCACCATCCGCGAAGTACGTCCGCCCCAGATCCTCGAGTACAGCCATTTCAGCCCGCTGACCGGGTTGCCCGACGAGCCGGCCAACTATCACACCGTGCGCATCGAGGTGGTCGACGAGGGCCAGGTGACCACGGTCACCCTGATCCAGGACAACAACGAGACACCTGAGGTTCGGAACCACTCCGAGAAGAACTGGCAAGCGATGCTCGATGGTCTCAAGGCTGTGGTCGAGGACTCGACGTAGAGCTCGCCCAAACGCCAGGTCATCGACGGCAGTGGAGTCAGACGATCACTCGAACTGCCAAGCCTCCTCGACTGCGGCGAGAGCTTCTTTGGCGGACTTGCTCGGATCAGAGACATATTCGGTCAGCTCCCTCAGCAGGGGGCCGAAGCCGATGTCATAAGGCATGAGGTCGGAGCCGTCGAATCGAAACATCCCGGCGTTCACCGCTCCGGCGAGCTGATCGGCCTGCGCTCTCATGATCGGGTCCTCGAAGCGGCTGGTGTCGAACCCGCGGTGTGGTGAGACGAATTCCTGGTTCAGAGCGTCCGCACGAGCGTTTCCCCATTCAGGGCTCGAGATCGCCCTCATCACGGCTCGCACCTCCGGCCGATCTGTCAACGGCAAAGCAATGTCTCCGGCGCCGACCACCGCGGGGCCGTATGCGGGATCTATGCGCGGAAACGGGGTCATGGCCATCGGTGCGTCTCCGAAGAACGGCCGGGCAAACCCGGGGGCTGGTACGAGCCAACATTTGGGAGGATCCTCGGCGGCGAGAAACCAGGCTTCGTCCCAAGACGTCTCTTCGATCAGCCGCGGAGGCAGATATCCCGGGGTGTGCACCATGGTGCCCACCTTCTCCAGGGCGGCCACCACGGCCGGGTCATCGAACGGGATTTGATGATTCACCCAGCGGTCGTAGAACTCGGGCCCCTCGGATAGGAGCACGACATTCTCCAGCCAGTCTGTCGCCGGCCATCCGGTGACATCGAAGGAGAAAACTCCGAGACAGAATGGTGCGTTGCCATCGGCCACCATTTGGTCGCTCAGGGCCATCAGGGACTCCCAGTCGGTGGGGGGGACATACCCGGCAGCGTCGAAAGCTTCCTGGTTGTACCAGAGCAGAGACTTCGCTCCGATGTTGGCCCAAACACCGTGGTGGCGCCCTTCGACGGCGATGAGGGAGGTCAGGTAGTCCCCGTACGAATCGAGGAGGTACTGGTCACCGAGGTAGGCACCGACATCGATCAGGGGTCTTTGCGCAGCTAGCTCCGAGATCGCAGCCGGCGCTGGGATCATCGAGATCTCGGTGGGGTCCTGTCCTAGTGGCACCTGATTCGGGTCTTCATCGAAGTCGTGAGCCACGTGACGCACGTCGATGCCCAGATCTGAGGTGAGCTCGTTCAGCTCGGCCTGCGCGATCACCGCCATTTCACCGCTCCAGGCGCCGGTGAGCTCGACCGTGGTTCCCTCCAAGGCCTTGGTGTCGGGCGCCTGCCCCATGTAACGCTCCAAGCCGCCGGCGATCTCGAGATTTGGGATGGAACGCATCGGATCTGGGCAATCGTCGTTGGCGAAAAAGCGAGCACACTCCACCTGGGTGAACCCACGACCTACCGCCTGCTGCCCTAGCTCCACCAGGTCGGCGGGAGGCAGGACGAAAACCCCACGTGCGCCGGTGGAGTGAAGACGGACAGCCACCGGGATGTCGGTGTCGTCCGCCGGGTATTGGATTGTGGAGTCCTGGAGCACCCAGTGCAATGCATCGACCGCCTCGGGCAGGGCGGCGCCTGTGGCCTCCGTCGCTCTGACCGCCTCGATGGCGAGCAGGGTCGCGAGCTCGGGATCGTCGGGCAATACAAGGGCCGAATGTGATACGAGAGTTTGGGCCTTGTCGTTGGCCGCCAGCTCGTCGGCCAGCTCCTGGGCCCGCTGACGTTGCCCGAAGGCGAGGAGGGCCAGCGCCACCACAAGAGCGGACATGACGCCGAGACCGACCAGGGCCCTGGTTCGGCGACGGAGCCGGGATCCCTGAAGCTCCTGGTCCCGAGCGACTTTCGCTCGCTCGCGCTCCTGCTCCACGCCTGCTTCGAGGAACACCCGCTCCTCTGTTGTGAGACGAACGGGGGGATCCTCTACCCACGTCTGAAAACGTGCGAGGCTCGCTCCGCCGAGGAGGAAGTCGGGGTTCTCATCTTCGTCGATCCATTCAGCTGTCGCCGCCGTCAGGCGGGCCCGTGCACGCATATCGGCCCTGGCCTCGTCGATCCATGACTCGAGACGGCTCCAGGCACCGATCAACGTCTCATGGGCGATCTCGACGGTGGGCGACCGGCTCGTCGGGTCCCGGTCGAAGCTGAGCAGACGATGGCGGCCGAACGCCCGAAGCATCTCGTCGAGGTCGCCCTCCGTTCCTTCGATCGCCTTCAATTCCGAAAGGAGGACCCGCCGGCGTGTGTTACCCCCGGTTTCGTTCAGGGCTACAAGACGAAGGAAAACCTGCTTCGCGGCGGCACGTCCCTCGGGGCTGAGGGCTCCGAACAGAGATTCAGCTCTGGTGACCAGAGCCCCGGTCAAGCCGCCCATCGATTCGTAGGCGGCAGCTGTCATCGTCGCACCCCGTCTGCTGTCGAACAGCTCGGTCAAGGTGTACTGGAGCATGGGCAGAGCGCCCGACTCGGACGTGGCGTCGGCGGTGAGTGCGGCCAGCAACGCCGGCTGGACGACCACGCCGAGGGATTCCGCCGGCCGGGTGATCGCTAGCTCGAGCTCGGCATGACTCATCGGAGTGACGAGCTCGGTGTGATCACGTAACAGCTCGCCGATGCCGCTGGTGGCGAGGGGGTGATCGTAGAAGTCCGCACGAAGCGTGATGACGATCCGTAGCCTGCTTTGGGGATGGGTGATGGCGTCGACAAGGGCTTCGGTGAAGGCCTGGCGCTCCTCAGCTCCGGTCAGGGTGTAGAGCTCTTCGAATTGGTCGACCACCAGGACGAGTGGCGAGGCCTCGTCGGGCAGCATGTCTTGGATCGATTGCCGCAGACCGGAGGGTCGCGCCAGGAGCTGCTCGAGCAAGGTGGGAGGCATCGACACGGCAACGTGGGACAAGGCTCGCTCGAGACCTGCGAACGGGTGCGACCCCGGGGTCATCGTCGCGATGAACCATGACTCGGAACCCGGGACACCGCCCGCCCTAAGTGAGGGGAGGAGCCCGGCGCGGACGACACTCGACTTGCCGCTGCCGCTCGGTCCGACGACAGCAAGGAACCGGTTGACCGGAGCCGGGCCCCCAAGCCTCGCCAGCATTCGCTCGATGAGGCGTTCCCGACCGAAGAACTGGGTGCTATCGGCCTCATCGAAAGGCTCCAGGCCCTTGTAGGGATTTGGAACGTCCACCACCGCCACCGGCAATTGCCCGGTCCCAACCGCGGTGCGGAAAGCCTCAGCGAACTGCTCCACGGTGTCGAACCCGTTGGGATCTGCAGTGACCAGGGCCAGCTCCGGATCGAGCTGTCGGGTCAAATCGCTCAACGACCCTTCCTCGCCCGCGAGAAGCTGGGCGGCGCAAGTGGCGAGGGCTTCTATGTCGTTGGCGGGTTTCGAGGACGGACCACCACTGATGGCGAAGTCGGTCAGGAGAGGCCGGCCGTCATTGTCGAGGAGCACCGTGTCGAGCGTCAGGCCGCCGTGAACAATGCCCAGCTCATGCGCCATGGCCAATGGGAGGGCGAGCTGACTCACGATCTCACACACCTGATCTGGAGGCACCGGGCCCCGGCCTAAGAGCGATCGGAGGCTGCCGCCGGTGACCAGCTTCTCGACGAGGATGGCTCCGTCGGGCTCACGCCAGAAGTCGATGATGGGCACGACCTGCTGTGAATCGAGCTCGGCGATCAGCTTCGTATCGGCTTCGAATCTCCGGATGAAGGCCGGATCATTCGCTACTTCGGGCCGGATCACCTTTACAGCCACTTCCCGGCCGATAGCGGGCTGGTAGGCCCGGTAGACCGTGCCGTACTCGGTCTTGCCGAGGTTGGTCCTCAGCTCGTAGCCCCTGACGGCCAGACCGGGGTCGATGCCTCCCTCGCCGCGTCGATCTGGCAAGGGCTCCAGGCGCGGATCGCCGGTGAGGATCTGTTCCTCCAGATCGCGGAGGGCGGCCGACGGCTCGATGCCCAATTCCGATGCGAGGCGGTCCCGGAGTTGGCCATACACGCGAAGCGCCTCTGCCTGGCGACGGGAGCGATACAGCGCCGTCATGAGCAGTGCGGTCAGGTGTTCCCGATATGGGTTCTCCCGCACCAGGCCCTCGAGCTCACCTATCAATTGATTGCTCAACCCGCGGGCGAGGTCGGTCTCCACTCTGCCCTCGACAGCGTCGAGCCGCAGGGCATCGAGCCGATGGATCTCGGCCTGGGCGAAGGACTCATAGGTGAAGTCGTCGAGAGGTCTGCCTCTCCACATCGACAGCGCTTCGGCGAACACGAGCGCGGCGGCTGCTGGGTCGTGTGAAGCCAATCCCCGTGCCTCCGTCAGGAGACGCTCGAACATCGCCGCATCGACTTCCGATGGTTCGACCTGGAGCAGGTAACCGGGGGCCCTCGTGAGCAACAGGGTTCCTTCCGACCGAACCGGCCGATCGGGCTCGAGCGCCGACCTCAAATTCGAGACGTGTACCCACAGGGCGCTCTGTTTGCCTGCCCCGTCCTCGCCCCAGAGCTCGTCCATGATTCGGTCTGTGGAGACGACCTGGTTCCTGTTTATGAGGAGCAGGGCAAGCAGCGACCTCTGCTTGTGGCTCCCCAGATCGACGATTTGCCCGGCGCGTTGAAACTCGAGTGAGCCCAAGATCTTGAACTGAACATCGCGCGCCGACAAGCACACCTCCAACCCAAACCTCGCGATCTCAGTTTTAGCGACTTAAGCCCGGCTTAAGCCGCCGAAAGT
>JALDXM010000080.1:0-7884 GCA_032155085.1 Actinomycetota bacterium
GAGGGGATGAACGTGCCCTCGAAGACCCTCCCGACGGGCGGTCCGATCTGCTCGTGGGCGACTACCTCGGCATGCTGCTCGCCGACGAGGGGGCCGACGCCCTCGAGATCAACACATACCAAGTGGCAGCAAACATCGAGCTGTCGGCGGATCAGGTGGAGAAGCGCTACCTGCATCTCGTCGAGGCCATCAAGAACGCCATCGACATCCCGTTGGCGGTCAAGATCGGCCCCTATTTCTCCTCCACGGCGCATATGGCCCGCCGACTCGTCGATGCCGGAGCCGATGCCCTCGTCATCTTCAACCGCTTCTATCAGCCAGACATCGACATCGATTCTCTCGAGGTGGTCCCCAAGCTGGTCCTGTCCGAACCCTCGGAGCTGAGATTGGTGTTGCGCTGGCTGGCCATCCTCCACGGCCGGGTCGACGGAGACCTGGCTGCGACGACCGGCATACACACACCCGAGGAGGCGGTGAAGGCGATCCTCGCCGGGGCGACCGTGGTCATGATGGCGTCCGCACTGCTTCGCCATGGGCCACATAGGTTGACCGAAGTGCGGGATGGACTTGGCACATGGTTGACAGAGGGCGGGTTCGAGTCGGTGAATCAGGCCCGCGGAAGCATGAGCCACGCCGCCGTCCCCGATCCGTCCGCGTTCGAACGGGCCGGATACATGCAAACCCTCACGTCCTACGTGCCCAGCTGGTAGCCACACCGGCTGGGAGACCTGCTTTTAACGGTCCAAAGCCTCTAGCGACGATCTCGCGAATACTCCATGATCGGCAGTGGATGACCCGAGGGGGTCATCCAGGAAAGGAGGTGATCTTCGTGACAGCGCTTCGTGAGATGCCGATGACGGAGGTCACCCGGATGCCGGCACGGCGTTCCCATCCCATGGAGTGGGTCCTGGGGATCGCAGGTGTCCTGGCGGCAGCAGTCGGTGCGTGGATGTATTACGTGCCGGCCGATTGGTTCCTCGGTGGTCTTGCTGAGGCTTGGTACTTCGGCATGTTCATCGTTGCGGGCCTGCTGCTCGCGGTCGCATTCGGGCGCTTCGCTCGGATGACCTACGTCGAAGATCGGGCGTGGACCACCCAGGTGGTCCTTGCCACCGGGCTTGCGTTTGTCGCATTGGCCGCCGCGATCACGTTCGCCGTGATCCTGATCATCTAGACCGCGGGTCTGGGACCGGGACTCTCGACAGAGTCCCGCGTCATGGGTCTGCACGCATGATCTTCTGCCGAGGATTACAGGGAGAACGGCCCTATTCGTGACCGGGAACACAACGCATCATCGAGCTAGGGCGAAGTGAAAAGCCCATTTCGACAAGGAGCGATGTGATGAAGATCGAGTACTACCACGCCTCGAGATTCGGAAATGGCGCGAGGGTGGCCGAAGAATTCAAACGGCAGACTGGTGCGCTCGGTGCGACAGTCGATATCCACCACGTTCGTGAAGTGAACCCGAAGGACCTCCCACCTGCGGACCTCTATGTCTTCAGCTCGCCCGGTCGGTGGGGAAAGCCCATCAAGAGCGTGCGGCGCTTCTTGAGCCAACTGACACTTCCGGCCGGGACGAGGTATGCCATCCTCACCACCGAGATGGCCCCACGGCCGGACAAGAAGACTGGCGTGATCCCAACCGACGAGGAACAGGCCAGATGGCAGAGGGTGCGTCCGATAATGAATGACCTGCTCCAGGGTGCGGGGCTGATCAAAGTCGCGGAAGACAAGATCCTGGTCACCGAAATCAGGGGACCACTCGAAGATGGATGGGACGCCAAAGTCCAGGGCTTCGCTCATCGAGTGCTGCGAGAGACGACACAGAACGCAATTGCGCCGAGGACTGGGGGCCTCGCAAATTCCGGAGTGCCCAGCTAGATCGGCGCTTCGGTTGCGCATGAACCTTCCGACTGCAGGCGCGTATGGGACCTCGAGTCGTCGGATTCAGGTCGTATGACTCTGGTGGCAGTAGCCAGCGGGCGGCACTGTCTGGATCATGGATCATTTGCTCGAGTTCGATCGGGCGAGCAAGCGCTTCGGTGCGCTGACAGCGCTTGACGGCTGCTCGTTTGGTGCCCAGCCGGGGCGGCTGACGGGCTTCCTCGGACCGAACGGCGCCGGAAAGACCACGGCGATGCGGGCGATCTTCGGGCTAGTCGAGTTGGACAGCGGTGTTGTGCGCTGGGGAGGCGGTCCGATAGGACCGGAACAGCGGGCGCGGTTTGGTTATATGCCGGAGGAACGCGGGCTCTACCCTCGCATGCGGGTCCGCGACCAGCTCGTGTACCTAGGCCGTTTGTGCGGCCGTTCCACGGTGAAGGTGGATCGAACCGTCGACTTGTGGCTGGAGCGCCTTGGGCTCTCCAGTCGGGCAAACGACCGACTCGACACCCTTTCCCATGGAAACCAGCAGCGTGTCCAGCTCATCGCTGCGCTGGTCAACGAGCCGGACTTGCTGGTGCTCGACGAGCCGTTCTCCGGACTCGACCCGCTGGCTATGGCATCCATGTCGGAGATGCTCGGCGAGGTCGCTGCAGGGGGCACGACCGTCGTTTTCTCGAGTCACCAGCTTGATCTCGTGGAGGACATATGCGAGGACGTGGTCATCGTCAACGCAGGTCGAGTGGTGCTGGCCGGCGATCTTGCAGACCTCCGGGCGAGGCTTCCGCAGCGGTTCGCCACGGTCCGGTACCGCGGCACAGCACCCGACTGGTCCCGATTGCCCTCCGTCGAGCTCATCGACCAGCAGGACGGGGAAGTCCGGCTACAGGTCGACCCGAGTGTCGATCTCCCCCAATTTGTGACGGCCATACAGCGCGACACCGATCTCGTGGCATTCGCGTTCGAGCCTCCAACCTTGTCAGAGCTCTTCCGGGAGGCAGTGGCCGCATGAAAGGCGTGCACCAGACCTGGCTTGTCGCCGTCCGCGAGATCCGCGAGCGCGGCCGTTCTCGCGCCTTTCTCGCTTCGCTCCTGCTGATGCTCATTGCGGTCGCCGCGATCGTCGCCCTGCCGACCCTGATCAGCACCGGACCTGGCACCAGGAACATCGGATATACCGGAGACATGCCAGCCGGGCTCACCCAAGCCATCCAATCACAAGGCGAGACCGTCGACACAGCGATAAGCGTCCAGCGCTACGACACGCTCGCCGACGGGGAGGGTGCCCTACGCGAGAGCGACATCGACGTCTTGGTGGTGGATGCCCAGCAGCTCGAATGGCCCAAACGCCCCGACGAGCGCCTCAAGTCCATCGTGTTATCGGCCATCCAGCTGGTCGCCATTCGTGAGCGCGCGGAGGCGATCGAGTTAGACCCAGACTCTGTGCTTGAGATCATGGAGCCCGTTTCGATCACCAACGTCGAGCTCGGTCAAGTCGAGGGCCGGAGCCCCGACGACGAGACCGCCGCCTTCATCATGACCATGATCCTCTTTTTCGTGATCAGCACTTACGGGGCCATGGTCCTCAGCGGCGTCGTCGAGGAGAAATCGAGCCGCACGGTCGAGGTGCTCCTCGCCCGAATGCCGGCGCGGAGCCTGCTGGGCGGCAAGATCGTCGGAATCGGTCTCCTCGGGCTAGCACAGGTGACCGCCACGGCGATCGTCGCTCTCGTCGCTGTTTCAGTCACCGAGTCGTTCGATGTCCCCGCTCTGCGCGGCAGCGTCATCGCCTGGGCTGTCATATGGTTTGTGCTCGGCTACACGCTCTACGCCACCGTTTTCGGCACGCTCGGATCGCTCGCCTCCCGCACCGAAGACGCATCGAGCATCACGGGAGCAGTTTCGATCGTCCTCGTTCTCGCCTTCGCCGTCTCGTTTGCGGCCATCGGCAGCGCTGACACCACTTGGGCACAGGTCGTCTCCTGGTTCCCTCTGAGCGCGCCGCTCGCAATGCCCAATCGCATCGCCATGGGCGCCGCGACCTGGTGGGACCCGTTCGTCGCCGCCCTCCTCACAGTGACGGCCATGGCAGGGCTCGTCATCCTGGGCGGACGCATCTACACCCGGGCCATCCTCCATACCAGCGCCCCGCTGACACTCGCCGAGGCATGGCGAGGCGTACCGCGGCCCTCACACCGAACGGCTTCCCCCGAGACGTCGACCATAAAGGAGGAATCGGTGATGCAGCCAGCGAGCCACGATGCACGGACACAACTCATACTCACAGTCATCGCGATCGCCATCGGCGGAGTTGTGTTCGCGCTCACTGAGGATTTCGTGATCGGCGCAGGCATCGGCGCCGTCGTTTTCGCCGTCGCACGACAAGCATTGAAGATCTGGGGATACAAGGACGAGCAACAATCCGCCGGTGGGATCAGTCAAACCGACTGACCGAAGAGGACCTCGGCAGACCGGTCGAATCTCCTCTTGGCGACCTTGCCGGCTAGTCGTCCTCGGGTCCAGACTTGACTCTCTTCTCCCGGGACTAGCAATCCTTGTTGTGTTTGGTGTGCTAGCTCATGGCTTCCGTAATGGGCATGACCAATGCGATCGCCATGAGTGTCAGATGAAGAACTAAGCCAATCCAGCCCCGGCCCTCTCCCGATCTGACTGCCCGCAGACCGTGGTAAGCACCGATGGCGAACGGCGTGGCCAGGATCAATGCCAACGGTGCTACCTGCCACAGGGGCCATGATTCCGACAGGAGCCGGCTCGCTGCGACGAATCCGACTACGACGCTGACCGGAGCCCACCACAGAAACCGGATGGAGATTCGGGCGGCGCGCTCACCTTCGCTCGGCCCTGTTGGCGGCTTCGTCGTAAGTGCCACGGGTCACCTCCGTTCGACCACGTGTCTAAACCGTACGTGTGCACCGCCCCACGACTAGAGGAGTCGGACCCTTTGTTTCGTCGCTCGATGGAGCTCGCAACGGCGTCTACCAAATCCGAGGAATCGTTCACACCCCAGGCCCGGCTCGGGGCGTCGGCTCGACTACTAGCCCCCTGCCGGAGCGCCTCATCCATCCGATCAATGGGAAGACGCCGATGATTATTGGAAGCAGCCAGAAAAAGATTCGGTGCGTGAACGTGGCAGCAGCAATCCGGGCAGCGAGACGTGGGTCATCAGCGGCCAGGAGCCAGATGTAAGTCAGCTCGACGGCACCCAACCCAGCAGGGACGATGGGCAATAGCGCCATCATGATCCCGATGGAGTAGGCAGCGAGCAATTCGCCGGCGGAAACTGCGAAACGACTGATCCCCACTTCCCTGAACAGATACAGCATGCCGAGATATCTGATCGCGTGCATTGCCAACAGGAACAGGAGCGAAATCCACCACCGAGAGGCCAGAGTTCGGATCAGGAGGCGTCGGAATTCGACTGTCGAATCGACGAGGTCGCGTGGGGCAGATCGCCTGAGTTTTGGGTATGCCCAGTCGGCGGCGCGTTGTAGGAAACCGCCGAACCGGATAGCCAATCGTTCCCGACGAAGGATTACGACCACGAGCACGACTGCACCCACGACCGCGGCCAGGGCGAGAGCTGTGATCAGCCTTCCTGTCTCGGTTGCTTGCCCGGTGCCCACCCAATAGAGGAGAGCCAGGATTGGCGCCACGATGGCGAACGTGACCTGAAATCCACCCCCAACCACCACACTCGCACCGGCGACCGAGCCCTCCACGCCAAAGCCTCTGTACATCGCGTACCTGACAAGGATGTCCCACGGTGCCGGGAACAGGCCTGCCACCGTGTTGCCCCCGAGGAACGCCTTCCATCCTGCTCGGTAGCCGAGGCCGGGGATGAAGGAGGTGTACACGGCCGCGTCGAGCCACGAGGACGAGATGCCAAGGATGGTCAGCAGGAGGACGGCCGAGAATTCCAGCGCGGTGATTTCTTCCCAGACTGCCTCGTAGTCGATGTAGCGAGGAAGGATCACCCCGAAAAGCAGGAACAAGACGAGCACAGGGAAGACGAGCTGCCACCACGTCAAACGACGGCTTGGGGCAAGAGCCTCCTCACCCATCAGGCGACGATACCCACGGCATGCCTCAGGTACCGCGGCCCGACATCCTGAAGCCCTGACTATCGCTGCAGGGCGTAGAGGAGGCGGGGCCCATGCCGGTCGACGATTACCCGACCAGCCGATTCCAGAGCGAGCAAGGCCGCCTGCACGTGGGTGGGGGTGAGAAATGGGCCACGCCCGAATCGCAGCTCCAGATCCGTGAGTATGGCATAGGCGTCACGTGAGGGGTCCCGCGCCAGCGAGTCCGCAACCGCCGACTTGATCTCGCCCGGATCGAGCCTCCCCAAGAAGATTGTGACGATCTTGCCTGCGACGGACCCGATCCCCAGGAGTATCCGCGGGCCCACCAGCAAGAAGACGATGCTGTAAGGGAGGTAGATCAGGGACTCGAGGGGGGTATCGATCACCAGAGAGCCGATCTGGGACTCCACACCGAACGCGAGGAGGATGGGCTGGGCCAACCCACCGAACATCAGGGTGACGACTGTCACCGCCAGGGTGAACCCCACGATCCCGAGCGGGAGGCTGAGCAGCACGAACAACACTTCTCGCCAGGTTCGTCTCGACCGAATCAACTTGACCAGACGATTCCAGAAGACGCCAGGAGACGCTTCGCTCCGCGGCGCCGACCGGCGAGGCATCGGTGCTTGGAGCATCGACCAGGCCAGACGGCCGTGGAGAATGGAGAAGGCGCGCACGAACAGCAAGGTCATCACCAGGACCGGGATCCCGACGAGGGTGATCAAGAGACCGAGGCCCAAGGAGAATCCCACGACCACGACGGTGAACCCGAAGATGCCCAGAGGGAGACTCAGCAGGAGATAACCGAGGGAACCGTAAGTCCGACCGTCGGACCACGCCTCGAACAGCCAGTTCATCACGATCCCGCCGATCGGCGCGTCTCCCGCTCGATCATGATCTCCTCGGGGGTCTTGATCACGAAGGCGTAGACCGCGTGTGCGGAAATCAGGATGCCCCATGCGAAGAGCGGGAAGATGTACCAGGGATAGGTGGCTGCGCTGAGCCACCAAATGACGATCAGGAAGGCATTGGTGGTGGCGTACACCGAGAAGTGCAGCCAGAACCATTGTCTGCGGGCGATGCGCGTCGCCTCACGCTCCCGAGCTGCCATCTCTCCGAACTCATCCATTGCTTTCTCCTTCTTCCAGTGACCGTTCTATGTCGATGTGGGCGCGCTCGAGGATCGCCTCGACCTTCTGCTGCTGCTCGGGGCGCGCGAGTCGCCGTCTCAGCGGTGAGCCAGCTGCGAAACTGTCCAGCAGGGATCCGACTGCCATTCGGTCCTCGGACTTTTCGGCTCGCTCGGTGAGGGACGGCCAGCGACGCTCCCAGCCCGCATTGTCAGCGGCTTGGCGACCGGTCTCAGTGAGCGAGTAGACGCGTACACCATCTATCGCCTCGGTCCTCAGATGACCAGATTCGACCAAAGCCAAAAGGGCCGGGTAGATCGCTCCAGGACTCGCCTTCCAACCGCCCTCGACTCGGGCCTCCAACTCGCTCATGATGGCGTAGCCATGAGCCTCACCGAGAGCGGCCAGCACAACGACGATGGCCTGCTTCAGCTCCCCACGTCGAAAGACCCTGCCCATAACGTAAGTTACGATAACACGATAACGTAACTTACGTCAACTGATCGCCGAGCATCGAGGCTGAAGGCTCCTGGGGCTAGGTCTGTCTCTCGAACGTGATGAGAAGGCCACCCACCCCTCCGGGTCCCATTTTCCCCTTGACATCGGCCGACGTGATGGCCCTGAGTTGCCAGCCCTGCGCACCATGTTCATTCAGGATGTTCTCAACGACGTCGCCGGACATCCTTCCCGAGAACATCTTCTCTCGCAGTTCAACCACCTTGTATGTGTAGGCCATTGGTCGACCTCCTCTCGACACAGGACACCGA
>JALDXM010000081.1:0-7792 GCA_032155085.1 Actinomycetota bacterium
CCTGGGCGCAGCGGAGGGTCATCCTGCCGACGTGATGGACATGTCCTTCTCTAACCAGGCCATGGCCGCCGAGTATCTGGCACTCAACGCCAAGGACCTGGAGCCGAAGATCTACACCCTGCCCACCGAGATCGACGACGAGGTGGCCAAGATCAAGCTCGAGCATCTTGGCGGCGGTCTGGACACCCTGACCGAGGATCAGGTCGCCTATCTGGCCGGCTGGCAGGAAGGGACCGCCTGACAGGCGGTCCCCTTCTAGGTTCAAGGTTGTAGGTAGTAGGCAAGAGACCTACCACCTACCACCTAAAACGTCGGTGGCGACCGATACGGTCGTCACCGATGCTTTGTCAGTCCTGTCACCGCCTATCCGGGGGCTTCCTGTGCGGGCGATGCCGGGCACAGCTCCGGCCCGCCCCGGAACACATCATCGATGGCGGGATCAGAGTTGTGGCCGCCTTCGAGCACACCGGTGTTGCCCGCGACCTGGTGCTGGCACTGAAGTACCGCGGTCTGACCCGATTCGCCGATCTCGTTGTGGAGATCATCGCCCCACGAGTCCCGGCGGTCCCCGTTGTGCCCGTGCCCCGCACCTGGTCCCGTCAGATGCGTTACGGAGTCGATCCAGCCCGTGAGATAGCCCTGCGTATGGCCAGGAAGCTCGGCGTGCCGATGTACGACATGCTCAAACCGCCGTTCCACGCCTCGAGAAGGGCGGGGGGAGATCATCACCGGCCACCACCCTTGCTCCGCCCCGTGCGGCTTCCGGAAGGTCGGATCATGTTGATCGATGACGTGGTCACGACCGGTGCCACGGTTCGCTCCGCCGCCTCGAGCCTGGGTTTGCAGCGAATAGCGCTTGTGATCGCGGCCAATTTGGCCGATACGGTGTCTAGTCCGCGATAATCACGGAGACCGGATGAAGATTTGGCCGGGTGAGGGAGGGGCTCATTTATGACGTCTGTAACGCAATGGCATCGGTAGTTATCGTCGACGATGCGGAGCTTTTCCGCGAGGCGCTACGTGCCGCGTTCGTCCAGGAGGGCTTCGAGGTCAAGGCCGTGGCGGCCGACGCCATGCGCGCCATCGACATGGCGCGGGAGCATCAGCCGGACCTGGTGATGCTCGACCTCTTGATGCCCGGCATGTCGGGTGTCGAGGTGGTCGGGGCCATCCTCAAAGCATGTCCCAGCTGCAAGGTGGTACTTCTCACGTCTAGCGAGTCGGCAAAGGACCTGCTCGCCGCCGTCAAAGCGGGAGCCTCCGGCTACCTCACGAAGGACACGCCGCTCCCCAGGCTGGTGGCTGCGATGCACGACGTCCTCGCCGGCGGTGCCGCCGTGTCACCCGCCATGGGTGGCAAATTGTTCTCGGCTCTGCGTGACCTCTTGCGGCATCACGGGGAGGCGGTCGCTCGGAGCCCGGAGCTGACAGGCCGGGAGCTCGAGATCCTGGCTTTTGTCGGCGCAGGGAAGACATCCCGCGAGATCGCATCCGAGCTCTACATCTCGGAGAACACGGTTCGTAACCACGTGCGGAATGTCCTCGACAAGCTCGGTCTCAAGTCGCGTTTCGAAGCCGTCAACTGGGCGCAAAGAGAAGGGCTGATCGAAGTCCGTTAGGACTCGATCAGCCTGTTCAACGTTTTGCGTTGTCCGTTCTGCGAACCGTTCGTAAAACGTATGACGTAGAACGTACGACGCTCGAGTCAATAGAATCGAGCTCTAATGCCCCTCTTCTCCAAGGTCCTTCGCGCCGGGGAAGGAAAGACGCTCAAGCAGTTCCAAGGCATCGTCGCCGCCGTAAATGACGCCGAGCCACGGTTCGAGTCTCTCTCCGACCAGGACCTAGCAGCCAAGACAATCGAGTTCCGCAGCCGGACCACCGCAGGTGAATCGCTCGACGATCTCCAGGTCGAAGCTTTTGCCACTGTCCGGGAGGCCGCGAAGCGAGTCCTGGGCCAGCGTCATTTCGATGTGCAGATCATTGGGGCCGCCGCCCTGCACAGAGGGATGGTCGCCGAGATGAAGACGGGTGAGGGCAAGACCCTGGTGTCGACCATGCCCGCCTATCTGAACGCGGTGGGTGGTAAGGGTGTCCATTTGGTCACGGTCAATGACTACCTCGCTTCTCGTGACGCCGAATGGATGGGAGCGATCCATCGTTTCCTGGGCGTGACGGTCGGCCTGATCCAGAACGGGATGAGCTCGGCCGAGCGGAAGCCGGCGTACGAGTCGGATATCACCTACGGGACCAACAACGAGTTCGGCTTCGACTACCTGCGGGACAACATGGCGATGCGGGCAGAAGACCGGGTTCAGCGAGGTCACCCCTATGCCATCGTCGACGAGGTCGACTCGATCTTGATCGATGAGGCCAGGACTCCTCTCATCATCTCGGGCCGTGTTTCCGACAGTGCCAAGTGGTATCGGGACTTCGCCAAGATCGCCAACCGGCTGCAAAAGGACGTCGACTACGAGGTCGACGAGCGCAAGCGCCAGGTCCTGACCACCGAGCAGGGCGTTGCTCGGGTCGAGCAGATGCTGAACGTCGAAAACCTCTTCGATCATGCAGCAGTCGACTTCGTCCACCATCTCGAGGCCGCCCTCAAGGCCAAAGAGCTGTATCAGCGGGACATCGAGTATCTGATCGACCACGGTGAGGTCAAGATCGTCGACGAGTTCACCGGCCGCGTCCTCGAGGGCAGGCGCTACTCGGAGGGTCTGCACCAGGCGATCGAGGCCAAAGAGGGTGTGGCCATCAAGGATGAGAACCAGACGCTTGCCACCATCACCCTCCAGAACTACTTCCGTCTCTACGAGAAGCTGGCCGGGATGACCGGGACCGCCGAGACCGAGGCGGCCGAGCTGGCCCAGATCTACTCGCTCGAGGTGCTCGCCGTTCCCACCAATCAGCCTGTGGCCCGCGTCGATGAGAGTGACCTTGTCTACAAGAGCGAGAACGGGAAGTACCTCGCCGTCGTCGAAGACGTTGCTGCTCGTGTGGCGAACGGCCAGCCGATCCTCATGGGAACCGTCTCGATCGAGAAGTCCGAGAGGCTCTCCAAGGAGCTCGCTCACCACGGCATCAAGCACGAGGTGCTGAACGCCAAGCACCATGCCCGAGAGGCAGACATCATTGCCCAGGCTGGGCGCCCCGGTGCAGTGACTGTGGCGACCAACATGGCCGGACGCGGGGTCGACATCAAGCTGGGTGGCAGTCCCGAGGGCATGGCGCGATCCGAGTTGAAGCGTCGCGGGATCACACAAGACGACCCTTCGTACGACGAGCTCGAGCGCAAGCTCACCCAGGAATTCGAAGAGCAGATCACACCGGACAAGAAGGCCGTCATCGACGCCGGGGGTCTCTACGTGGTCGGCACCGAGCGGCATGAGTCACGACGCATCGACAACCAGCTCCGTGGGCGATCGGGACGTCAAGGTGACCCGGGAGAATCACGTTTCTATCTCTCGCTTGAAGACGACCTGATGCGCCGATTCCAGGGGGAGTGGGTCACCGGGATCATGGACCGGCTTCGCATCCCCGAGGACCAGCCGATCGAGGCCAACATGGTGTCGAAGGCCATCGAGCGCGCCCAGCGGCAGGTCGAGTCGCAGAACTTCGAGATCCGCAAGAACGTCCTGAAGTACGACGAGGTCATGAATCGTCAGCGTGAGGTGGTGTACGAGTGGCGGCGCTCCATCCTCGAGGGAACGGCCGGCGACGATCTGATCGGGGACTGGGTCGACACTGTGGTGACCGAGGTGGTCGAAGCCGAAATCTCGCCAGAGGTTCCTAGGTCGGAATGGGATTGGGAGGAACTCCAGCGTGAGCTGAATCAGATCTACCCGTCAACCATCGATGGAAGCACGGTCACCGGCGGCGTGGACGACGTCACCGAATACGCCGTTGAAGAGGCGCTGGACGCCTACGCCAAGCGAGAGGAAGAGCTCGGGCCTGAGCTTCTCCGCCAGGTCGAGCGTTCGGTGATGCTCTCCGTCATCGACAACAAGTGGCGGGAGCATCTTTCCGACATGGACTACCTCCGTGCCGGGATCGGGCTGAGGGCGATGGGGCAGCGCGATCCGCTCTCGGAGTACCAGCGCGAGGCGTTCGACATGTTCACGGAGATGGTCGATTCGGTGAAGCGCGACGCGGTCCGTTATCTGTTTCGGGTGGAGCTGGCCAAGCCAAAGACTGAGCCCCAGAGGGTCGAGGCCGCCCCCACCGGGCCGGCCCCGGCCAAACAAGCGGTGTCGGACAAGGTCGGGCGCAATGATCCCTGCCCCTGTGGCTCCGGAAAGAAGTACAAGAGGTGTCATGGGGCTGCCTAAGGGCAGACCGATGACACGTTTCAAGTGGTAGGTCTTAGGTTCTAGGTACTTGGAATGACTCTCGAGATAACGGATCCGAAGGCGGCGCTGGCCGTGCTGAGGCAACGGCTCGTCGAGGCGCGAGGGTTTCTGGATCTCGACACCAAAGAGAAGGAGCTTGCCGAGCTGCGCGATCGGGCCTCGGCGCCCGACTTGTGGGACGACCCCGACGAGGCTCGCACCGTGAGCCGGCGTCTGGCTCGATATGAGGGCTTGTTCGGCATGGTGGGCGGGCTGAGCTCGAAGATCGACGACGCCGAAGTCCTCTTGGAGCTGGCCGCTGAGGCAGGGGACGAGACGGCTCGCGGTGAAGCGGTCGACGAGCTTTCAGACGTTTCCCGCCAGCTCGATGCTCTGGAGCTCGAATCCCTCTACTACGACGAGTACGACGAGTCCGACGCAATCCTCAGCGTTCATGCCGGCGCCGGGGGAGTAGATGCCCAGGACTGGGCTGAGATGCTGGCCCGCATGTACCAGCGGTTCCTCACCGACAACGGGTTCAGCTACACCGTCGAAGAGGTGACCGAGGGTGAGGAGGCAGGGATCAAATCGGCCACATTCACTGTCAAGGGCGACCGGGCCTATGGGACACTCGAATCGGAGAGAGGTGTCCACCGACTGGTCCGGATCAGCCCATTCGACTCCAACGCCCGCCGGCACACTTCGTTCGCCGGGGTCGACGTGGTGCCCGACCTTGGGGACCAGGCCAAGGTCGAGATCGATGAGGACGACCTGCGCATCGACACGTATCGGTCCCAGGGAGCGGGCGGCCAGCACGTCAACACGACCGACTCGGCGGTGCGGATCACTCATATCCCGACCGGGATCGTGGTCCAGTGTCAGAACGAGCGCTCCCAGCTTCAGAACAAGGCGCGCGCCATGGCCATCCTCCAGTCCAGGCTGGCCGAACGGGCCCGTCAGGAGAGATTGGACTATCTCGACGAGCTTCGCGGTGAGCAAGGTGAGGCGGCCTGGGGCCGTCAGATCAGGTCCTACGTCCTCCAGCCGTATCAGCAGGTCAAGGACCTGCGCACCAAGCTCGAGGTCGGGAACGTCCAAGGTGTCCTCGACGGCGACCTGATGGGCTTTGTCGAGGCTTATCTGCGCTGGAGGCGCTCGGAACACGAAGCATCTGCTGATTCCGCGTAATTCCGACGAGGGCGGTACCGTCCCGGGGTCCACAAGTCCTCGAATCGAGGCTGCGACACTTTCCTGATCCATGATCCGGCTCGAACACGTAACAAAGGTCTATGAAGGCGGCACCGTTGCTGCCCGCGATATCTCTCTCGACATCCAGAAGGGCGAGTTCGTATTCCTCGTCGGGCCGTCAGGGTCGGGCAAGTCCACACTCATCCGGCTGATGCTCCGTGACGAGGGGGTGACCAGGGGCAAGATCTGGGTGGCCGGCAAGGACATCACCACTCTTCCCAAATGGAAGATCCCCTATCTGCGGCGGTCTGTCGGGACCGTCTTCCAGGACTACAAGCTCCTCCCCAACAAGACAGTGGCCGAAAACGTCTCATTCGCCCTCGAGGTGCTCGGCCGACCCCGTTCGGTCATCGGGCCACAGGTAGAGCAGGTGCTCGATCTCGTCGGGCTGGCCGACATGACGGGGCGTTATCCCCGTCAGCTGTCCGGCGGTGAGCAGCAGAGGGTCTCGGTGGCCCGCGCCTTCGTGAACCGGCCGCCGATCATGCTGGCGGACGAGCCAACCGGGAACCTCGACCCCAAGACTTCGGTCGGGATCATGAAGCTGCTCGACCGGATCAACCGGACCGGGACGACCATCGTGATGGCTACCCATGACTTCGCCATCGTGGACGCCATGCAGCGGCGTGTTGTCTCCCTGGAGAAAGGTGTGGTCACCAGGGACGAGCACTCAGGTCGATACGAGCAGGAACAGACGTGAGCAGGTTCTTCTTCCTGCTGCGCGAGGCCTTCGTCAACCTCAAGCGCAACTTCCTCGTTGTCGCCGGAGCAGTCCTTGCCGTCTTCATCTCACTCAGCCTTGCCTTCGGCGCGCTGGTGGTGAACGAGATCCTCCGAATCAACACCCTCGCCTGGCAGGAGGGAGTGCACGTCATCGCCTTCCTCAGGGACGAGGGCACAGGTGGGGTGCCGCCGGGTGCCCATCAGGCCCTGCTCGAAGAGGTCGAGACGTGGGAAGAGGTCAATAGCGCCTTCTACGTGGACAAGGCTCAGGCCTGGGTCGAGTACCAGGAGATCTTTGCCGGCCAGGAGGAGCTGCTCGAGATCGACCCGACCATCCTGCCTGCGTCGATCCGCATCGAGTTGGTCGCCATCGAGCTCCATCAATCGGTCAAGTTCAAATTGGAGCAGCAGCAACAGGTTGTGCTGAATGTGTCCACCGCAGCCGAGCAGATCGAGCAACTGCAGAACTTGTCGAACGTCCTGAACGTCCTCGGGATCGGCATGGCTGTCGTCCTGGGTGTCTCCGCGGTCGTGCTCATCGCCAACACCATCCGTCTCGCCATCTACGCCCGGAGAGATGAAGTCGAGATCATGAAGCTGGTTGGGGCCTCGATCTGGTACATCAGGATCCCGTTCCTGCTCGAGGGGCTGATCGAAGGCGTGGTGGGTGCTGCCCTGGCTGTGTTCACGGTCTGGCTTGGAGCCACCCGGCTGGCCCGAGCCAGCGAGGGTTTCGCCTTGTTCCGGCTCGACGTGAGCAACCAGTTCTTCCTCCGCTGGGGCCTCCTCTTCATCATCTTTGGGGCCGCCGCCGGTGTGATCGGTTCCCTACTGGGCCTCAGCCGCTATCTGCGTGAGGCCGACGGCACCGGGGAAGACATCCCGACCGGAGTCGCCTGATGCCCCGCTCGGCGGGGACCGAGCGTGTCAAGGTCGTGTCGAGCAACCGGCGGGCACGACGCAACTACACGGTCGTCGAGACGGTCGAGGCCGGTCTGGCCTTGCTCGGCTCCGAGGTCAAATCGCTGCGCGAGGGGCGTCTCGACCTGAAGGACTCCTACGGCCTGGTGAAGGGCGGCGAGGCTTTCCTGATCGGGGCCTACATCGCACCATACGAGTTCGCCCGGGACGGGGGGCACGACCCCGAGCGGGAGCGAAAGCTTCTACTGCATCGCAGGGAGATCGACCGGATCGGCGGCCAGGTGGCCGAGAAAGGCCTCACGCTGGTTCCGCTCCAGGTCTACTTCAAGGACGGGAAAGCCAAGGTGGAGCTAGGCCTGGCCAAGGGCAAGACCTCCTACGACAAGCGAGAGACGATCAAAGAACGGGACGCAAGCCGTGATGTCGAGCGGGCGATGGCCGACCGCCGACGAATGAGTACCTAGTACCAAGTACCATGTACCGGTACCTCATTGGGGGTGAAACGGTTTCGACGTCGAGTGTTGAGGCGTCGGAAGCGAGCCGGGGTCTCCGGGGCCCCGTCAACAAAC